>JAFGXN010000092.1 GCA_016936615.1 Spirochaetales bacterium
CCCATATTATATGAAAAATGCTATTGTGACAGAGAATATCTGAATTTTTCTTGATATCACCAAGGATTGCAAGTGCTTCTTTTAATTCTTTGTCATCCATAAGGCCTCCATAAAGTACTTTAATTTTTAAAGCACTTTATTATAATAATACCATTATTACGAAAAAACAAGATTATAACCCCAAATTTTTCTAAAAATCATTAAAAAGACTTATTTTTACTAACCAAAAATTCCCTTCTCAATCTCTATGCCCCTCTTTGTCTTTGCAAGTCCACCCTGCGAGGTCTCCTTGAGCAACGGAGACATTAACTGACCAGTCTGTACAAGGGCATCAACAACCTCATCGGCTGGGATTTTGCTTTCGACGCAGGAGATTGCAAGCTCGGCAGCAGTGACTGCATGGACAGCCAGGAAGGAGTTTCTCTTGACACAAGGGATTTCAACAAGGCCAGCAACAGGATCACATGTCAAGCCAAGAATATTTTTCAAGGCAAGACTGACTGACTGGACAACCTGTTCATTGCTTCCACCAAGTAGGACTACCAGACCACCAGCAGCCATTGCCGAAGCAACTCCACACTCAGCCTGGCATCCACCGACAGCGCCAGCTAGTGCTGTCTTATTTGCAACAATTGAACCAATCGCACCTGCGGTGATCAATGCATCTATCTGCCGCTGCTCATCTACCCCGAGGAATTCTGAACTAGCCACTAGTACCGACGGAACAATCCCACACGAGCCAGCGGTTGGACAAGCGACAATTCGACCCATTCGGATATTCTCCTCAGAGGTAGCAAGTGCGTAGGTAGTAATTTTCTCAAAGAGTGAACCAAAAAGCGATGGTCTAACTGTAAAGCGTTGTTGCAATTTCTGGCAATCATCACCGCTCTGACGACTAAGAGACAATTCAGCAGAACCTAATCCAGATGAGATTGCCTGTTTCATCGCATCCAATATCTTTTTTGTCTTTAATCTGACATCCTCACGGCTGATTTCATGCTGTGCAGACTCTTTTTCTTCTATTATTACGTGTATTTTTTTCTTATCTATACTGCATTTTGTTAATAATTCTTCGAAGGTATTTATCTTCATGCTAGATCTCCATCTTTTTTATCTGTCTGCAAAAATAGAGATTATCAATTCCAGAAATCTCTTCAGTCAAGGGGCTATCAAGGCAGATACACATCGAAGCATCCTCGCCTTTTGCACTTCGATCACAGGTAAGCGATGCAATATTTATTCCTTGTCGTTGAATAATCGAGGAAACCTTTGAGATTACACCTGGCTGATCCCGATATATTAGAATTAAAGTGTTGTACTCACCAGTTAAATCAACCGCAAACTCATTTATTTTTTTAACCCTTACCTCTCCCCCTCCAATTGAATCGCCAGCAATCTTCATCTTGAGTTCACCGTCAAAGATTATATCAACTGCATTTGGGTGTCGCTTGAAATCCTCGCAAAACTCGAAGCTGTAGTCGATAGTTTTTGCCAAATCATTTGTAAAAATGTCTTTAATCTGCGTGTCATCTACCGCAAGTCCGAGAACTCCGGCAAGCAATCCTTTATCAGTTCCGTGGCCCTTGCCAGTCTGAGCATATGAATTATAAAGTTTAAAAACTACCTTCTGAGGTAAAAAACCGTATATCTCGCGAGCTATCAGCCCTAAACGGATTGCACCTGCGGTATGAGAACTTGATGGACCAACCATAATTGGAGAGATTATGTCAAAAATTGAAATCTGCTTCATTGTTAAAGTGTAGGACGGAAAATCTAATTTTTCAAGAAGAATAAACTTTTTTCCAACTATTTTAAAACGCTACATGGAGAAACCCCAGTAATCTTCTCAGAAAATTTAAATACTGGAAAAAGAAAGTAATATTAAAAAAAGCTATTTTTTTAATTAATTTTATAAGGCAAAACCTTTTTTTTATTGTTTAAAAATGAAAATTAGATATATTTTTATTGACATACGGCAAAAATACTGATTAAATCATCTAAATAATATATTTTTTTTAAAAAATAAGGAGTATCTATGAAACAAGTTCTTTTAACTGGAGCATCTGGCTCAATGGGAAAGGTTGCGTTTCGGGAAATACTAAAAAAGCAGGACATGTATAAGCCTGTTCTTCTAGTACTTCCTAGCAATAAGAACAAAAAGCTTTTTAGCCAATATATTGGAAAGGAAAAGTCTAAAGCTGTCAAGGGTGGTGTTACTGTTGGCAAGGGTGTTACAATTGTCTGGGGAGATATCACTGATATTAACGATGTAAAGCGTGCTGTTAGAGGATGCGATATGGTAATCAATATGGCTGCAATTATTCCTCCAAGGGCGCATAAATCTTTTTCAGCAACTATGGCTGTCAACCATGGCGGTGTCAAGAATATTATCGAGGCTATAAAATCTGAACCAGACGGAATCGACAAAATCAAATTTATAACTATAAGTTCAGTTGCTGTATATGGTGATAGACTTCCTCCATACCACATGTTGAAGGTTGGAGATCCAGTTATGCCAGCTATCGGAGATTTCTACGCACTATCTAAGATTCGAGCTGAGAGAGAACTCGTAGAGTCTGGATTAAAGAATTGGGCAGTGGTGAGACAGACTTTCATCACTATAGCTAATCTCTTTAGATTGATGGATCCTATTATGTACCATCAGCCTATTGATCAGCATCTCGAGGCTATTACTGACAATGATGCTGGAAGAGAGATTATAAATCTCATCGATGCGCCTGATGAGTTCTGGTGTAAGATTTATAATATGAGTGGTGGAGAGAAGATGCGTTTTATCTACCATGAATATCTTGCTAAGATGTTTGGAATTTTTGGCCTAAACACTCCTAAGTGTATCGACAGAAATTGGTTTGCTCTAAGAAATTTCCACTGCGGATGGTATCTCGACTATGAACGTCTGACTAAATACTCTGGTGAGGCAGAAGAGAGCTATGAGGACCATTACAATCAGGTAGTTGCTGCAACTCCGAAGATATTAGGGATTGCAAAGATTGCACCAAGTGCAATTGTGCGAATTTTCATGAAGATGTATGCAGATCCTCTACGATGGGTCAAGAATCCTACGAAGTATGACCTTCACATTAAGGCATTCTTTGGAGACAAGAAGAATTGGGAAAAAATTCCGACATGGAAGAGTGATATGCCAGGTCCAATGGAAGCAAAGATAATTGATATGGGGATTGAGTTCAAAGAAGATGACTCATACTCTATTACAGATCTAAAACAGGCTGCGGAGTTCCGTGGTGGCAGATGTCTATCATCTGCATTCGAGGGTATGAATGTGAAACACTCATGGAAATGTAGTTGTGGTGAAGAGTTTGAAGCAACACCTCGACTTATCATTGACGGAGGGCACTGGTGCCCATCTTGCACACCTCCTGACTGGAAATATTGCGAGACTGCCAAAGCTAACAAGCATCTAGCACAACCCTACTACAATATGAACTCTGTAAATGAGAATACAATCTACAAACTTGAGGCTTTCATGAAAGAGAGCGGAATTAAGGACTAACAAATAGCAAAAAGGACAAGCTTTTAAAGTTTGTCCTTTTTTTTTATAAAATAACCAATGAGAAGATTCTTTTATTGAATTTTTAGCTTTTTCCTTTATAATTAAAAAAAAACTTTTATTTTGGAGATAACATGAAACAAAGAGATCAATGGGGAAGTCGATTGGGATTTGTCCTGGCTGCAGTTGGTTCTGCAATTGGATTGGGCAATATCTGGCGATTTCCATACCAAGCATACAACAATGGAGGAGGTGCTTTTCTTGTTCCCTACTTCATCGCACTTTTAACTGCGGGAATTCCTCTAATAATTCTCGAATTCGGGCTAGGACATAAGATGAGAGGCGCTGCCCCTTCCGCATTTGCAAGACTTACAACAAAGAACAAGAATGTCAATAACTGGGAGTGGTTAGGCTGGTTCCAAACCTTTCTCTCCGGTGTAATCGCAACATACTACACTGTAATTATTGGCTGGGCACTTAGCTATACTTTTCTCTCATTCAAACAATCCTGGGGCGATAATCCTACAGAGTACTTCACTCAAACCTACTCACAAATGAGCGGAGTTGATGCATTTACTGCATCTTTCCCAATCTGGCATATTGTATTAGCTGTCTTTGCTGTTTGGGCTATCTGCTTTGCTATACTTTTTAGTGGAGTAAAAAAAGGTGTAGAAGCTGCAAATAAAATCTTTATGCCACTACTGATTGTGATGGTTCTTATTATTCTATTCAAAAGCATAACCTTAGATGGAGCAAAAAATGGGCTAAACTTCCTTTTTACACCTAACTTTAGCAAACTAAAAGATCCTAACGTCTAGAAGGCTGCCTATGGTCAGATATTCTTCTCGCTAAGCGTAGGTTTTGCAGTTATGATCTCATACTCAAGCTACCTTCCAAAGAAATCAGATCTTGTAAATAATGGTTTTATGACTGGTTTCCTAAACTGCGGATTTAGTATGCTCTCAGGAATTATGATTTTTTCAATCCTTGGAAATATGGCAACACTAAAGGATGTAGATGTCAGTGATGTTGTTAGCGATGGTGTAGGACTTGCCTTTATGACTATTCCAGAAGCTATCAATCAGCTACCAGCTCCATGGTTGTTTGGTTCACTTTTTTTCCTATCACTTACAATTGCAGGTATTTCTTCAGCAATATCTATAATGGAAGTCTTTATAATTAGCTTTCACGATAAATTTGGCTGGGAAAGAAAGAAGATTGTAGCTATAATGGTTCCGCTAGGATTTGTAATTAGTATTCTCTACACATCAAGAGCCGGCATCCACAGATTGGGAGTTGTAGATACCTTTATCAATAACTTTGGAATTATTTTTGCAGCCCTTGCCGAGGTAATACTACTAACATGGTTCTTCAAAATAGATATTATCAAGAAACATGTTAACCTTATATCAGATTTTAAGGTTGGTCGGATTTGGGAATATAGCCTTAAGATTCTTGTACCTATTATTCTTTTAATTGCTATTAGTGCTGCAATTGTTGAAGAGATGGCTTTAAGTGGGAAAGCTTTGCAAATAAATCTTGTCTTTGGTTGGGCTGTTATTGCAGGAATTCTAATAATTTCTTTTATTCTCCAGGCAATAAAAGGCAAGAATCAACATATTCATCTCCATTCCGAGAGTGAAGATCCTGTAACTGAAGGAGAAAAAAATGACAACTAATGCAATAATTATGATGGTATTTGGGCTACTTGTAACTTGGGGCGGTGCAGCAATCTGCCTAACAATAGCTTTAACAAAAAGCAAGAAATAAAACTAAGGGGCTATACAATAACTTATTGACTAGCCCCTCTTTTTTTCAAAAAAAAAGTGCATAAAAAAAGCCAAGCAATCTGCTTAGCTTACTCCCTCGGACGGACTTGAACCGCCGACCTAATGATTAACAGTCATCCGCTCTACCGACTGAGCTACAAGGGATTATGTTGTTTCCAACAGATAGATTTAATATATCTAAAAACAAAATTTTTGTCAATATCTTTTTAAAAAAAATTTTTATATTGACCTAAAATAAAAATACTTATAAACTAATTATAAAAGAGAGGTTTCTATGAAAAAAAGATTCTTGATATTATTAACAGTTTTATTTTTTATAAATATCTATTCAGATGATCCAGATGAATATTCTGTTGGCAAGGCTAGCGACAGTTTCATCAAGAAGGTCTTCGACTTAAATAGTTTTTTTACACTTGACCAACAGAAGGTTAATCTAACTAGCAAGAATAGTAGCGAGCTTATACGGCTAATCGGTTACAAATTTAGTGATGATTCAGTATATTTTAAGAAAATCATGTTTGTACTTGAGCGAAGCGGCAAGGAGATAAGCCTCTATACATTGCCACAATCTATTGAAGCTGGTTACGAACCTGCGATGGAGTTCTACGATTTCACCGGCGATGGTGTTAGCGAGGTTCTCTACAAATCCTCAACTGGAGGAAGTGGTGGCTTTTACTACTATGCAATACTTTCATTTCAGAAGGCTGCTACTGAGGTGCTTCTACCAAATAGACAAGAAATCGCAATCAAGGCTACTGGCAAATTCATAAAAGGCTTTAAGGCTGAATACAAATTGCCAAATCAAGAGACAAAGATTATAGATCTTAGCCAGAACAAAGAGTACTATATCCAACAGAAGGTCTATGATGAGACTGGAAACATAGTCAACGATACTGAACTTTGGATTACAACTCCTGTTACTATTGAGCCGGTCAAAAGTGGTGAAAAATACAACATAAAGACTATTCAGATGATAAAGGGGCTCTCTAATGCTGATACTATCGGTCAGATAAATGCAGAGTGGGAATACAAAGACAAAGAGTGGAAACTAATTAATATAGAGTAATAAATGAAAAAACTAATTTACTTTTTTAACACACTGCTTATGGTAGGCTTTGTTGCTGGAATAATTTTTTATTCTAGCTATTTTATAACTAGCCAAAGGCAGAATTTAGAGAAAGATTTTCAATTTACAACAACTCAGGTGAGAGATAGGTTAGAGAATGGTTTTTCTGCAGAAAAATTTAAAAATATCTGCCTAGACAACCCATATCTAAAGGATTTAAGAATTTCCCGTGGAGGATCAGAGATTTTCAAATACACTCTGAGAGATCAAGAGTTATCTACTGAGGAATTTGACAAAGAGTTTAACAATTTTTTTACAAAATATTTGTCAGCAAGAAGAACTATCACTGTGAACAACTATCAGGTTAAGATTATTTTTTCACTATTTGATAAGCTATCGCTAAAGAGATATTTTACAATTATCATTGTTGCCTCATCTGCATATGTTGCCCTTATCTTGTTAATGATTATTCTATTGCCACTGATAAACAAGAAGAACAACACTAACATTGAGAGCAAGCTTAGTATTGACTTTATAGAAAAGGTAAATAGTCTTCTAAATAATGCCTATATTGAGAAAAAAGATCTCTCAATCTGTTTTATCAAGATTAACTCTAGCAAAATTTTCTCTAGTAAGTTTCATGATCCGTTTAGTATGCTTGACAATAGAATTAAATTTTCTGATGGGTACATTGAGGTTGGTGACAAAATAATCTCACTTCTACTACCAAGCAGTAAGCTTAAAGAGACATTTAAACTTATGTCTGGCTTCTCTTCTGCGATAAATCATATAGATCCAAAGGTTAAGCTATCTATCGGAATATCTAGCTTGAACAATAGGCAAGAGTTATCTTCAAGTCTGTTTGTCAAAGAGTGTAGCGAAGCCTTAAAAAAGGCTGAACAGGAGAGATCGATAAATATTATTGCCTTCATGGCAGATCCTGAGAAGTATTCAAAGATTTTCTAATTTAATATTGCAAAATAGATTTTACCAGCCTCAAGCCAGAACAGATGGTTTGAGGCTGTTTTTATTTGGGTTGCAGCGACTGTCGAAGAGACTAGCCCTTTCTTAGTTGGATCGCTGCTGTTGCGACCGACAAGGTTCCAGCTCTCATTGCTATATCTCTTGTAGTAGATTCCGTTATCACTATATACTAGATCTATTCCTGCACTAAATGAAAAATCATAAAGCAAACTTGAAGATAAGGCTTGCTGTGAAAGTGATAGGTTTTCCCAATCACCCGAACTACTAAAATACTCCATGTCTAGGCTTGTTCCATCGCTGTAGAGAGCGTAAAGGAGACCTGCTAGGTTCTTTTTAACAATCCCTGAAACAATACTCTTTGTCGTTGGAATAGCTTCCTTAAAAATGTTCCAATCTGTGTTAAAACTATTCAAACGATAGAGTGCTATCTTGTCAGTGTTGATACTTGCCCCAGCGACAGTGCCACTGCCATCGACAGCTATGAAACTCTCTGAATCTGCATCAACTACCACCGTAGGCCCACCACCAGGCAGACTCTCCCACAGGAATCCACTTGTATCAATCCTGTAGGCTTCTAATCCATAGCCACTAGCACCATCATCCCCTACGAGGCTGCAATAAAGAAATCCATCGTGGAAAGCACTCTCCACGCTAAAGGAGCTAGGATAGTCTGAGAACCCTGAATTACCAAAAGAATTAACCTCTATCTCAAGATTTTGTTCTCCCTCATCATCCTCCTCAGCCGAAAAGTTCACCCTCGTAGTAGATAAATCTCCGCCCTCATCACTATCTGCATAGACAAGATATATTACAGTGCCATTTGCGACTACAGAGAATCCACTAAGGTCAGAACTAGAATCAAACTTGCCAAGGCTCTGGTCGAATTTTTGATAATCAAGGATAAGATTATCATCCTCATCTTGATTTAAGAAAAAGTAGATCAAATAGAAATTGTAATTTACATCCAAGTAGACAAGGTATCCACCAGTGCCACCATCACTGACAATCTCAAATCTGCGAATATCGGTAAGCTCATCAACAAGATCAACCTCCCACAGAGATTTTCGAAGCCAACCCTGCTTTGACTCAGTTAGACTACTCTCATACTTGCCATGAGTACTCCCTGCACTCAACGAATAATAGTAGATATTCTCATCATCTGGCTCAAATTCAGTATCAACATAGGAGAGAGATGAGGTCTGAGCTATCAAGAATTCACTTGTCTGAGAAGGTTGGCTACCCTCCCCCCTATAGATAAAGAAAATACCTGCATCCTTTACAGGTCGCCACTCTAAAGAGATCTGACCAGTAAGTGGATCAGAATCACTGCCAGAGACAGTCAGCCCAGAAGGAACACCTGGTTTTTTCTCAAAGAGACCGTTACATCCGACAATTATTATTAAAAAAAGATAGATAAACCTCTTCATCAAAAACCCCCAAGCCCTACACGAAGCCTCAAATAAAGCTCAAAGATTGGTTGCTGGCTATCAATTGTAGAATTCTGCAAGATTAACCCTGCGGTATCCATAAATTCTGTTCCAGATGCACCATAGGTCATTCTTGTTCCACCGACAAGGACTAACTCCTCCATAAATTCATAATTTAACTCTAAGGAGACTAATCCAGAATTGTCCGACATATTTGCTATCCAGTATGAGGAGAATCCAAAATTCGAATCACCAATACTACCCCAAGCAAAGATAAGACCAAAATAGTGTTGACCAAAGAAAAAAAGATCATTTATCCCAAGAGTATCAGGCGACTGATATCTATCCCCCTGAGATTCAGGAGGTAGAGCTAATCCATTTGTCTCTGGATTCTGCAACAAATAATAGGCAGCATCAAGAAGGCTTCGGTTACCATCAACTCGATAGGAAGAGTAGCCATCTCCATTGAAATAGTATTGAAAGACAACAGTAATACTAGGATCTTGCTTAAAAAACAAGAATCCTAAGGTTCCAGAGAAGAATGGTTTATCATCAATTGTAAAGGTATCAAGAGCAAAGTAATCCTGTTCATCCTCCTCGAATTCAGGCTGAATCCGTGATGGCCTGACAAAGACCCTGTCAGAGCCCCATGAGAGCATCATCTCGCCAAAGAACTTGATATCCCCGACCGGAGCAGAGAATGTTGCCATAAATCTAGGCGCAGAATTTTTTTTATAATAAAATCCTAATCCAAGTTCAGAGTTCTCCACAAGGAATTCAAGTCGCGAACCAAGTGCAAGTTGTTCTGGCTTAGTGACACTATCTGTGAGCAAGTAGGCGTAGAAATTGTGAGGTCCAAATGGGTATTGTAGCCGAAGAGAGAGAGGACCCTCCCGCTCTTGGTCTGGTCGTTCAAGATTTATTGGCGAGAGATTCACAATATCAGCTGGGGAAAAAAGATAACCGACTCCCCATTTTAGGAAGCTTTTGCCGAATCTAAAGAAAAGCTTTTTCTCATAATCAAAATCAACAAAAAATTCTCTAACGCTAAATGTTATATTACTTGAGGATGACATACCTGCAAGAAAATCCTGTTGAATATCATCTTCACTCGATTCTCCAAGTCCTGGTCCGACAGAGAAGCTACCATCACCATTGTCGATAACTTGCCAGTTATCCATTGAAAAATTAAAATTATCTAGCGCAAGACCAGTTCCTCCGCTTAGAGAAAACTTTCCGAAGACTCTGAAATTATCCTTCGGACGAGAATCAAACCAGATATAACTATCAATCTCTGGAACAAAAGAGGTCGCAGAATAGGCCTTAGCAGGGCGAGTAAGATAATCATCCCAGCTCCACCGAAAATCTAACTGACTCCAAAACAATCCGCCCCAAGTAAGTCCTGTAACAAGCAGGGTATCCTCTTTTTTCTCATCAGCATCATCAACTTCAACAATCTCAAACTCTCCATCATCATCGGCAAAGAAATCATCTAGATCATCCTCTGCAAACAAGCTGACAACAATAAAGAGAGTATATAAAATTGTTAAAAACCTGACCTTACTGACAAGCAAATCCCTACCCTAGTTACTTACCCTCTCAAGATAAGCCTTTGTAAAAATAAAATCATCCTGAGCTGCTGTAGATGGATTCTCAATTGTAATTTGAGTCCTCTCTCCCTGATTGAGATTATCAACCTGCAAGATCTTAGATGGCATATATTTTTCACCAATCTTCATATATGATTTAAAAAGTGATATACGCAGAAGCCTTGGCTGATTTGTCGTCTCATCTACACCTTTTCCATACTCATTTGCACGCAACACTATTGGAAGATCTTTCCTAACCCAAATCCGCATCATCGGATATGAGACATCAGTAGTAAAGGCCTGTAACTCAAGAACCCAACACTCATGCTCACCAAGTTTTGAGGTTATTACATCCTCCACATGGTAATTATCACTTAACGAATTCATGTTAAAATCTGAATTCTTCGCGTCTGAGCCCTCAATTGTCTCTTTCATGTTAGTATGCTCAAACTTCCTGCTTGATGGATCATATATCCATAGGTTATCGCCAATCTGCAAGTAGCCTTTTCCCTTCTTCGAATCTGGCTCAGTGATTATCAAGACATATTTACCCTCTCTGTCCCGTCGATAGACCCTGGCCTTTGTGTAATTTGTCTTCCCCTCAGAATCCACCGCTGCGATGCTAATATCTGATGAGAAGTCAGTTGTCTCAAAATTACCAATCTCATCAACCTCTTTCAGAAGCAGATCAAAATCCACGCCATACTCTTTCTTCAACTCTGCATTTCGCGGAGATGCAGAAACAAGTAAGAAAGCTAAAATTACTAGATAAATCAAACTCTGTTTTTTCAAATTTTTCCTCCAAATATCATTTTACAGATGAAAGTGCCTCGACAGGACTAAGCCTCGAAGCCTTAATAGCAGTTCCAAGTATAGAAGCAAAGGTAAAAAATACAATCAAAAATGTGTTAAGACCTATCCAAAAGATGTCAGGAACAAATGTAAAATGGCCATTCTTTAAAAACAAGAAGAGAGGTCCATTTGTTCCAAACGGAATAAGATAGACAAGGCTCATCAATAATGCACCACTAGCCAACCCGACAACAACACCTATTATTGACATAAATAATGCCTCAAGAACAAACAGCATCGAGACAGTTCCCCGCTGCATTCCTAGCGCTCGCATTGTCCCAATCTCCTTAAATCGCTCTATCATCACAATCGAAAATGTATTTGCAATACCTACACAGATGACAAGGTAGATAAAAATCATAACAATGGTTGTAACAATCTTAATTACATTTTCTGCCTCTCGAATATCTTTCATTCTATCATTTATTGTCTCGAATTCGTATTTAATACCACTCCAGTCATCATCAATTCTCGGCAAGAATAGAGCATATATTGAATCTGCTTTTTCTTTTTTTTCAGGGCGAGGGAAAAAATTTAAATCCTTCGACAAGGCCTCGAACAGTGCGTCAGCCTTTGAATCGACCTCCTCGATGGAGCTGAAGTAGATTCCCAAAGATTGGAAGGCGCCTGGTTCAAGGCCAATCACCTTGTTTAAATATTCAATATTTGTGTATGAGGTGGAAACACCGAAGAGGTCTATATTGTCCATAATCCCCACTACTTGGAAATCAACAGCACTGAACTGAGAATTTTTATCTTTTACCTTCGCAGTAAGGGTATCATTTAACCTGATCTTCAACTTTTCTGCACTTTTACTACTAATAATAATTCCATTCTCTATCGACAACCCATCAAAGCCACCTGCTACAAACGGAACACGCTCTAAGAAGCTCTTCTCATTCTCAGGAGAAAACCCAATTATAGATTGCCATACACTGTTTGACTCAAAATAGAAGGTAGATTGCATAATCTCAGTCCGAACTGAGTATGAATTATATGGAACCCCTGAATTTTCCAGAAGCTCTAAAATCTTCTGACCATCATCAACATTGTAAATTATTCTTCCATCGTTAAGCCTCTCTTTTCCATAGAGGTATACATGACCAGCAAATATGTTACTAGCATTCTCTGTCATGTTATTAAGCACACCACCAGAAAAGCTATACATAATTGCAGATAACATAGATGAGATTGCAATTGCTACGATTAGAAAGATTGTTCTCTTCTTTTGCCTTTGTAGATTTCGTAAAGCTAATAGAACTAATTTCATACTATTTCTCCCTCATCGCAACAACTGGAGCAACCCCAGAGGCTAGATGCAATGGATAGATATTTGCAACAAATCCAGCAATCATAATTGTAATAAATGGACCAAAGATTGATGAGAAGCTAGCAATTGGATTAAGATAATTTCCTGAATAAAGGACAAAGGTCAAACCATTTGTAGACTCAATCTTACAAAGCCGAATTATAAAAATTGTGAGAAAAGCAAGAATAAGACCAGTAAGACCTGAGAATAGTGAAAGAAAAAATATCTCATAATTAAAAAGTCGCTTAACAAATGATTTCTGTGCTCCAAGTGCACGCATAGTTCCAATCTCTGGGGTTCTCTCAAGCACAGAGACAACAAGAGTATTTATAACAATCATTACTGCAATACAAAAGACAATTCCTACTACGATCATAAAAATGATTCTAATCGCATCAGCCATTGTGGACATTGGGTAAGCAGCAGCCTTCCAATCTCCAGCACTAGCATCAATGCCCTGCTCATCCAACCACTTATTGACATCACGGATAAATCCACGTGCAAATCTTGGATCATCAAGATGAATAACAAGAAACTCCCATATCTGATCAAAGACAATGCTAGAATCTTCTAACTCTCGCTCAATCTCAAGATTTAACTCAGAATCTAGAGTGTTCTGAGCATCTGCAACATCATCGCTAAAGAAGTCATCAATAAAAGCATCATCAGAAAGGTCAACATCAAGCAAATCTATCTTATCTTCAGAGATATTCAAAGGTTCATTCACATAATAGAGACCTTTTAAATCTTTGAAGGTGTCACCATCGATAAAACCAAGATAATTTTTCTCTTTTTTCCCCTGAACAAACTCAAAGACGCCAACAAGTGGAACTGTCCTAATAGCAAATCCTCCATTGCCAAAGCCATAAAGGGTAACTGGATCACCAATATTTATCTCAACATCAAGATAATCTTGAATTTCAGCCCTATTACTCTTAGAGAGTACAACTCCTCTTTGATCCGGAAGAATACCAGTTCCTTCTACTATCTTGCTTTCAAAGGAGTCATAGTATGTTGCACCATCAATCCCAATAAGAAAGCTCCCGCCACGCTGACCTTCTTTGCCTTGATTTTCAAACGAAAGCCTAGCAGCACCGGTTATGTATGGGGTTGCAGACTTAACCGAAGGATGAGCTTCAATATAATTAAAAATCTTAGTATATTCTGGAAGAACAGGATTATCTTCTAGTCCACCAGGAGATTGAATACCAAGTAAAGAGTATTTGTAATCAGCATTTGCCCGGATAAAGACATCTCCAGTAAAATAATCAATAAAGGCCTTATTTATTCCAGATTCAATTGTGTTAATAGTAGTCAAACCAACTATAAGAACATATACAGAGATGCTCATAATTGAAGCAATAATTAAAGATTTAGATCTGTGCTGTCTAAGATTTCTCAGAGCAAGACTTATTAGAATTTTTCTTGATCTAAAATAATTAGAAAAGTTTAATTTCATCACTCTGTCCTTTTGTAATTCTCAGCAACCTCACCATCATGCAGTCGAATAACATGATCTGCGATATTAACAATAGTAGAATCATGTGTTGAAAAAATAAAGGTTGTACCTAGGTCTCGATTTATCTTTTTCATTAAGTTAATAATGACCTCACCTGTAGATGAATCAAGATTTGCAGTAGGTTCATCAGCGAGAACAATTGATGGTCTAGTAACTAAGGCTCTTGCTATTGCAACTCGCTGTCGCTGTCCGCCTGAAAGCTCATTAGATCTATGCTTCTTCCAGTTAGTCAAGCCAACCTCTTCGATAAGATACGAGACCCAATCAGCCTGCTCTGCTTTAGAGATGCCAAGACTTTTTCGCTTTGCTAAAAGCAGAGGAAATTCAATATTCTCATATACATTCAACACGGGAATCAGATTAAAAGATTGAAAAATAAAACCTAATTCTTTATGACGCAACGAGGTTAAAGCCTTGTCTCCTAAATTATTTGTATCAATTCCGTTTATAATAACACTGCCATCTGTCGGGGTATCGATACAACCAATCATATTGAGGATAGTTGACTTGCCAGAACCAGAAGGACCTGCAATAGAGATGAAATCAGCCTTATTTATCTCAAAAGAGACACCCTTGACAGCCCTAACCTCAGTTGAACCTAATTTATAGTTTTTTACAACTTTGTCTAACTTTATAATACTCATAAGATACCAACTAATAATAATATATTTATAGTATAATGCTTTTTAACAACTAAGTACAACACAAGTTTTATAAATATGTAGTTTACAGATAAAAAATATATGTTAGAATGAGTATATATATTTTTTTATAAGGAGTTTTTTAAATGAAAAAATTTTTATCTATTTTTGTGTTAATATTAATCTTCACAAGCTGTTCAACAAGCATGAGTGTAAGAGCTGAATATAAAAATGCACCAGAAATTACAGTTACAGAGCTAGTCACTTCAAATTGGCAGAATGATTACTTTGCTGTAACAAATTCAACTAAGATATATGGAGATTCTCATTCTCGAGAAGCTGTCGCTATATTACAAGATTTTTTTAAAGGCTTTGGATTAGAGCTTGAAGAGGTTATATTCCCACCATTGAACAACTACATCAAGATAAATGTTACTAAGTTAGGTTTTCGCAAAGAGAACAAGAACTTTATTATTGTCGCTGACAGGAATAAAATTACAATAAATGCTATATCTGTAGAAGATGCACTAATTGCAGTGGAAGTTCTAAAAGAGATGAAGAAAGAGTCAATGTCTGGGGTTGTTAGAATCTGGGCTGGAGAGGCTGGAAAATAGAAAGGGGCTTAGGCCTCTTTTTTTTTGCAAAAAAATAAATTCACTATCCTAAAATTACCCTTTCTATTGAATAGTCTTACCAATTTTGTTAATATTAAGTATAAGAAAGTGAATGTTTTTTTGAATTGCAATACACATCAATCTTATAAAATGTTTTTATATTCTCAAGTACTTCAGAAAAGTTGAGAATAGAATCTTTTACAAAGATAATTAAATATTTTTATATATTCGCTTGACCGTTTACGTATTAAATTATTATTTTAAGTATATAAACTTAAAAATGAAACTCAGAGGTTGTAATGAAAGAAAATGATTTAGAAGAAATGAAAGATGATATTCTCGAAGATGTCGAGAATTCAGAAGTCGAAGCAAAAGATGACGAAACTAAATCGCAAATTGAAGATCTTAACTCTCTACTAAAAGAAAAAGATGAAGAGATAAAAGAGCTCAACGACAAGTATCTAAGAAAGGCTGCAGAATTTGACAATTTTAGAAAGAGAATGCAGAAAGATAAAGCTGATAGCATTAAATACGCTAATCAGAAGATTCTATTAGATATAATAAATGTAATCGATAATCTAGAGAGAGCAATCGATTCGGGAAAAGAGTCAAAGGATTTTGACAGTTTTTTTCAAGGTGTTGATATGATAAAAGGACAATTTTTATCTATGCTTGAAAAAAATCATAATCTAAAATGCTTTGAATCATTAAATCAAGACTTTGATCCTGAAATACATGAAGCAATTGCGATGGAACCAACTGATGATGAAAATCAGATTGTGTTAGAAGAGTTTCAAAAAGGCTACTTTTTTGAAGAGAGAGTATTAAGACATGCGAAAGTTAAAGTTTCGCAACCAAATGCGTAATTTACCGTTAATACGGATTGATTAAAAATACAGGAGATTTATATGGGAAAAATTATTGGAATAGACCTTGGAACAACTAATTCTTGTGTCGCTGTAATGGAAGGCGGAGAGCCTATAGTAATTCAAAACTCAGAAGGAAATAGAACAACTCCTTCAATCATAGGATACACTGCAAAAGGTGATCGATTAGTAGGCCAGCCTGCTAAGAACCAGATGATTACTAACCCAGAAAACACAATATACTCTGTAAAGAGATTTATGGGTAGAAAATATTCAGAGGTTCCAGAAGAAGTAAAAATGGTTCCATACAAGATTATGAAAGACAATTCAGATGGTATAAGAATTGAGGCTCAGGGTAGTCCTTACTCACCACCTGAAATTTCAGCAGTAACTCTGCAAAAGATGAAATCAACTGCTGAAGATTATCTTGGAGAGACAGTAACAGATGCTGTTGTAACTGTTCCTGCTTACTTTAATGATGCTCAAAGACAAGCAACTAAAGATGCTGGTAAGATTGCAGGTCTTAATGTACTAAGAATTGTAAATGAGCCAACTGCAGCTGCCCTTGCGTATGGTCTTGGAAATAATGACAAAGACGAAGTTATTGCTGTATACGACCTTGGTGGTGGAACCTTTGATATTTCAATCCTTGAACTAGGTGATGGTGTATTCGAAGTTAAGTCTACTAATGGAGATACTCACCTTGGTGGAGACAACTTTGACCAAAAGATTATCGATTGGGTAATTGAAAACTTTAAGAAAGATACTGGAATCAATCTTGCTGCAGATAGAATGGCTCTTCAAAGAATCAGAGAGGCTGCTGAAAAAGCTAAAATTGAACTTTCTGGAGCACAGAACTCTGAGATAAATCTTCCATTTATCACTGCTGATGCATCAGGACCTAAACATCTTCAGTACTCATTAACTCGAGCTAAATTCGAACAGATGGTCGAAGACCTTGTAGAGAAGACTAAAATTCCTTGCCAGAATGCACTTAGAGATGCTGGTTTGACTGCTGCCGATATTGATGAGGTTATCCTTGTCGGTGGATCTACAAGAATTCCAGCTGTACAGAAAGCAGTAAAGGATCTTTTTCAGAAAGAACCTCACAAGGGTGTTAATCCAGACGAAGTTGTAGCAATGGGTGCTGCTATTCAGGGTGGTATACTTGCTGGTGATGTAAAAGATGTATTGCTACTTGATGTAACTCCTCTTTCACTTGGAATTGAGACACAAGGCGGTATCTGCACAAAACTGATCGAACGAAATACTACAATTCCAACAAAGAAGAGTCAAATTTTCTCTACTGCTGCGGATAATCAGACTGCTGTAACAATCAATGTTCTTCAAGGTGAGAGAGAGATGGCTGCTCAGAACAGGACACTCGGAAGATTCGAACTTACTGAGATTCCACCTGCGCCAAGAGGAGTTCCACAGATTGAAGTTTCTTTTGATATTGATGCTAATGGTATTGTTCATGTATCTGCTAAGGATCTTGGAACTGGAAAAGAGCAGAAGATTAGAATTGAATCATCTTCAGGACTTTCAGAAGACGAGATCAACAAAATGGTAAAAGATGCAGAAGCAAATGCAGATAAAGATAAACAAGAGAAAGAGAAAGCTGAAGTTCGAAATGAAGCTGATACTCTAATCTACCAATCTGAGAAGGCTTTGAAAGACTACGGTGACAAAGTTTCTGAACAAGACAAATCTAATATTCAGACAAAGATTGATGAACTAAGAAAAGCTTACGAATCAGACAACACTGAGCTTATGAAGACTAAGATTGAAGAGCTAAAGAGTGTCTCTTATAAACTTGCTGAAGAAATTTACAAACAACAAGGACCTGAAGGCGCTGCTGGAGCTAGTGGAGCACAAGGCTCACAAGAGGAATCTCAAAATAATTCATCTTCAAATGGTTCTGATGATGTAGAATATGAGTTTGTTGACGAAAATAAATAAGATAGGTGATTATAATTGAGCAAGACAGATTATTATCAACTCCTTGGGGTGTCGAAAGACGCCTCTAAGGAAGATATTAAAAAAGCGTACAGAAAACTCGCAATCAAATATCATCCTGATAGAAATCGGGATGATAAAGATGCGGAGCAAAAGTTTAAAGAAGCAACTGAGGCCTATGAGGTCTTAAGCGATGACAAAAAACGTCAGATATATGACCAGTATGGTTTTGCAGGTCTTAATGGAATGGGTGGAGGCGGTGGAGCCCATGACTACTCAAATGTCTTTAGAGATTTTGAAGACATTTTTAGTGGCTTTGGAGATTTCAGCGACATTTTCGGCTCATTCTTCGGTGGCGGAAGCAGAACTAGACGGCCAAATTCTCAAGGTGGATCTAGAGGAAGTGACCTAAGATATGATGTTCAAATTCCATTTGAACAAGCTGTCTATGGAACTTCGCTTGAATTAAGCTTTGCACAAGAGCAAAAATGTGAAGCATGTTCAGGAACTGGTGCAAAAGACAACTCAGGAAGGACAACTTGTCCAACATGTAATGGAGTCGGTCAAGTAAGGAGAAGCTCTGGCTTCTTCTCAATGGCAACAACCTGCCCTACCTGTAACGGCGAAGGTTCAGTAATTAAGAATCCATGTACGGCTTGTAACGGAACTGGTACTGAGCGAAAAAACAGAAAGCTAAAGGTAACAATCCCTCCAGGTGTAGATACTGGTAGAAGAATTTCTCTGTCAGGACAAGGAAATGCTGGTAAAAATGGTGGTTCTGCTGGGGATTTGCATATATTCCTACAAGTCAAACCACACGAGTATTTTGAAAGAGATGGATTTGATTTATATGCTGTAATTCCAATCTCAATTGTTCAAGCAACAATTGGTGCTGATGTTACAATTAAGACACTTGATAACAAGAATATTACTGTAAAAATTCCTGCTGGAACACAAAATGGTAAATTCATTAGGATCAAAAACGAAGGTGTTCCTTTTGGAAAAGATACAACAAGGAAAGGTGATTTAAATATCAAAGTATTAGTCACTGTTCCAGAAAAAATAGGAAGAAAAGAGCGAGAATTACTTAGTCAGCTTGGGGAGATGTTAAATGATACGGCAAATCCTGAACCAATTAAGCTGTCAAAGCTAAGATAACCTTTAAATAAAAAATCCTCCATGTCGGAGGATTTTTTATTTTTATCACCTTATTAGAAATATCTACGATTCTTCGGAGGGAACTCAAACTCCTGCTTAGCTTCAGGTGGAAGAACTCCTGGGCGGTCTCCTAAGATTGAACCATCCGGATAATGGGTAGAGATGCGAACATTACCATTTGTTAAAAACTTAACATAAATATACGATGGAGCAACCTCGCCATATTGATAACCAAACCACGAATTATCATCGGAATAACTAGTAGAATAATTGCCAGTATCATAGACCATCTGCCCATCAGCATCACGCTCGACATTGCCTGATCCATCTGTCTTGAATGGGAAATGATAATGAAAGCCGTTTAACATACCATATATCGTTGTATTTCTATATCCCGCATCATCCCACTCTGAATTCGAAAAATTAGCATCGATGAAACAAGCTTTTTCCTCTCTCTGAAAATACTTATTCTTGTTCCAACCCTTCTGTGCAGTAGAGATATCAACCAATTGACCATTTGCAGTATTATACCATATCTTCTCTTCTTTCTCAGAACCCCACATATCCCAGGTCATCTCAGAGACAGCACCACCAGTTCCAGCTTCAAAAAACCTTATAGGATACTCCCTATCTTCCAAATCTGCTATGTATGCTTGATTATTTCTCTTTGAATCTGCCGGATATACATGTCCATTCTGTCCATAATAATATTGCCAATGCTCGTATAAGTGATCATGTCCCCAGAAGGCAGCGTCTATACTATAGTGAGCAAAGATAGGGATTAACTTCTGTTGGAGATCATCATAATATCTCGAATCAGTATCAGCACCATTACAAAGCATTGCCAAGTGAAAAAAGACAAATATCCACTTCTGATCCTTAGCCTTCGCAGTCTCAAGATCAGCCTTTAGCCAATTTATCTGATCCTCTCCTATATTCATTGGATAACTTGGCTTTGACCCCTTAGAATCAATAAAAATAAAATGAGCCTTACCTACATCAAAAGAGTAGTACATATTTGCCTCATCTGAAGACGCATAGTTATATGATAAAACATTTCGCATTCTCCATGTCTGATTTCTAAAAGCCATTCCACCATCGTGGTTACCAATTGAAGCATGCATAGGAACACGTGAAGCAAAAATAGGAAAAGATCCCAAAGTATCCTGCCATCTATCAGAACTCTCAGCAGTATCAGTTACATCACCAAGCTGAGCAACAAAGATAACATCTTCAGAATCAATCCTTTGTCTAATTCCCTGAGCAACTACATTATTCATCTTCACAGTACCAGCATCCTTAGGCTGCATATCACCAAGAACAATAAATCCCATCCCTTCCTCAGATTCTGGAGCTGTCTTTGTCTCAAGAACTGTATTTGCAGTATAATAATCACCAGAACTATTGATTTTACTAGAAGTATTTATACTTAGTTTATAAAAGTAGCTTGTCATTGGCTCAAGACCAATAAATCTAGTGTGATAAATCTCATCATTGTGAGATGGCTTAATGATCTCATATATCATATTATCTTCGGAAGGACCAAAATAAAGGGTAGCTGGAGTATCAGCCTTCTCTGTTACATAATTTATTGTCATCGTTGTAGTAGGAGTAGCATCCCAAAGTAGATATGGTCCACAATTCTTAGTGAAACCTCCACCAATAAAGGCATCTCCTGAATAAAGAACAGGCTTATATAAAGGACTATACATAGAGATATTCCCCTGAGTATTCTTTACAAGGATAACAAAAGCGAATTCAGTGCGACCTAGACAATCACCCTTTGAGACATTAAATCTATTCTGTGTCCAATCCATCAAGATATTTGACTGTGGCAAGGCTTGAGCCTCAGCAATACTCTCAATCTTGAAGTTAGATCCTGACTTAAAGACAACCTTATACATGAGTTGACTCTGATCACAGTTCTCATCAGTAGCAGCCTCCCATTGCAAAACAATATTGTAATTTGAGTGACTAATCAATTTTCCCCAACCATTATTACCTGGAACTGGAACACTGTTATCAATTAGAAGCTCAACGCTTGAAGCCTGATAAAAAGCCTGATTATCTGACGAATCCTTGACAGCTAAATAGACATTGTATGTAGAACCCATATAAAGGCTATCAACACTAAATTCTGAAATACCATCAATCCAATCAAGCTTAACGACCGACCCAGCAGCCTGAATAACCTGCCGTTCTGTCAAAGAATCTGAAGTTACAACTAACTTGTATCTGAGATCTGACTGAGACGTGAAATTATCAGTAGCCTCAATCCACGATAGTGAAAACGACTCAGCTTCGATATCATAGATATTCAAGATACCATTTTCAATGGTTGGAACCTCTTCATCTACGAGCGTCGAGATAAGTCTAGACGGATAACTGCTTGAATTTCCAGCAAGGTCATAGACTGTCAAATCAAAATTGTAAACAGTTCCAGGGCTTAACCCTTCTACGAGTAAAGAATTATCACCTAACAGACTATCAGAATATGAAAAATCTGGATTACTTGGGTTGTTAAGTGAAATTTCATACCTTAAACTCTGCTCTGCAGTTCTGTTGTCACTAGCCTTATTCCATCTTAAAAGTAAAGAAGAAAATTCTACATCTGTTGGATCTAAGATTGTTAAAGCAATAGGAGCAACAAGATCATCTAAGGTAGTTACCTCCTTGATCTGATAAAAACTCACAACACCATGAGAATCTCTGACTGCTAAACCTACATAATATGTTGTATTATACTCAAGATTTGATGCAGAGTAAGAATCCTGATCTGCAGCCCAATCAAGAGCTAAATCTGAGGATTTAGCATCTATAATAGTACCTTGAGAGATACTCTGATCTGATATTAACAATCTATATTCTAACAGCTCTTGACTAGTAGTATCATCAGTAGCCTTCTGCCACGATAGATCAAATCCAAAATCAGAGATGCCAGAAATACTAATATCCCCAGCCCCCACATCAGGAGAGAGATTCAATGTAGCCTGATAAGCCTTAACAGTATAGCTAGATGGATTATCTCTCAAATCCTTAACATCAACACGATAAAAATAGGTATTCCCAGGAGATAAATCTGAATCGATATAACAATCAACATCGGTAGTCCAAGACATAATCTCCTGTTGGTCAGAGAAATTCGACAAAGTAGCACGATAGACAGAATAACGAAGAAACTCTTGGCTATTAAAATTATCTGTAGCCTTAACCCATGAGATAAGCAGAGAAGATTTCTCAGTGTCGGACGAGTATCCCTGAACTGAACCCCAAATCATGGACACTTTTTGGGGGTTAAATGCAAAGAAAATTTAGTTACGAAGAGAAGGTAGAAGCTATTCG
>JAFGXN010000093.1 GCA_016936615.1 Spirochaetales bacterium
AAGAATTGATTTTTTCACAACAAACAAATAAATTTTATTGTACTAGATTAAAAAAAAGGTTTATATTATGATTAGAGAAGTTATACAAGATTGGAGATTTATATGTCAAAATTTTTATTACCATTTCAAAAGAGACAAAAACCTGAAATCGCTATAGAAAGAACAACTCTTAGAACAGAGACAGAAGAGATAGACAAGATTGATATTGAAAAGCTAAAGCAGAGCAAAAGCGCGGAGAAGAAGATGCCTTTTTTTGCTAGAAAGAAAAAAGCAAAAGAAAAGGAGAACACCTACTCCCCTTCCGGACACCCAGTCGACTTTTTCATGCAGGAGAATCGATACGCAGAAAAGATTCTCAAAGAGATCAAACAAACAATTAAGAAGATTGAAAATAGTAACCTCCCTGTATTTTGGCAAAATGCACAAGCCCTAACCGAGGTTATAAAAGATATAGAACTCCATTTTAAAAGAGAAGAAGAGATCCTCTTCCCATGTCTTGAAGCAAACAATATGTTTGGGCTCTCAGCACACTTTATAAATCTTCACAAAGAGATTAAGAAGACAATACGTAACATGAGCCAGGCAGCGAAGAATAGAAATATATCCAATTTCAAATCACTTTTTGTAAATCTAAGCCTTCTCTTGAAAGATTCTATAACAAAGGAAGAGCAGACACTCTTTCCGACAGCACTCTCTCAATTGACAGAAAATGAGTGGTCTCAGATCAGAGCAGAAGCAAAAAAGATTGGTTATGCGTGGCTAGATGCTAGCTCAGATGCCTTGAAAACTCACATACAGAAAACAGATATCAAGATTGATGGATTCAGATTAGATGCGGGATTCCTAACACTTGATAAGATAGAATTTTTACTAAATAAGATACCAGTCGAGATCACAGTAATAAACAGTGATGACCAAATTGTCTATTACAACCATGACAATAATTCACGAATTTTCCCAAGAAGCATAGGAAATATTGGCGAGAAATACTCCCACGTCTACGACTCGAAAGATGCAAAGAAGATCTCAAAGATAATCTCCAACTTCAAGAAGCAAAAATCTGCTTCTGAAGAGTTCTACTTCCAGAAAGATGAGGCATATATCTACCTCAGATATCTCCCGATATTCGGAGATGCTGGTGATTACCAAGGTCTTGTTGAAATAGTACAAAACATAGCAGATCTAAAGCTGATAACTGGCGAAAAGACTGAATTAGAATAGGTTCGACGAAAATAAATCAACTCTTTTTTCTCGATATCTTTGATTACTCTCTCCTATGATTGAACTTTTTTTTCTAATCTTGTATACTTTTTTTTATGAATAATACAATAAAGAACCATTGGGCAGATATAACTGCTGACAAGATAATAAGAAATTGCGACAAAGATACCTATGTATGCGCCTCAGGAATTACACCATCAGGAACAGTACACATAGGTAATTTTAGAGAGATAATATCAGTTGAACTAGTTGTTCGAGCTTTACGAGAAAAAGGCAAAAACGTAAAATTCATCTATTCGTGGGATGACTATGATGTCTTTCGAAAGGTTCCAAAAAACATGCCGGAGCAAGATCTTTTGACAACATACCTTCGTAAACCAATAACAATAGTACCTGATGTCTTTGGAATATATGAAAGCTACGCACAATACAACGAAAAGGAGCTTGAGAAATACCTTCCAATCGTTGGAGTTGAGCCAAATTATATCTACCAAGCTTCAAAATATAGAAAATCCGACTACGCACAAGGAATGAAAACCGCGCTGGATAAACGCGACGAAATAATAGAGATCCTCAACAGATACAGAACAAGTGATCTAGCTAACGATTGGCAACCTGTGAGTGTATTCTGCAACAAATGTGACAGAGACACCACTAAGGTACTAGGAAGAACCTCCGAGTGGGAGATTGAATACAGCTGCGACTCTTGCGGCAACCACGAAGTGATAGATCTTAGAACCACCAAGGCAGCGAAGCTACCATGGAGAATAGATTGGCCGATGAGATGGAGCTACGAAGGTGTTGACTTCGAACCAGCAGGCAAAGATCACCACTCAGAGGGAGGAAGCTTTGACACAGCAGAAGAGGTATCTACAAAGATATTTGACAAGAGACCACCTGAGACATTTCAGTACGATTTTATCTCAATCAAAGGAAGAGGTGGAAAAATTTCATCTTCTGGTGGCGAAGTAATCAGCCTTCCAGACGTTCTAGAAGTCTACACACCAGAGATTACCCGATTCCTCTTTGCTGGAACACGACCAAACACCGAATTTGCAATCTCCTTTGACCTAGATGTCCTCAAAATTTACGAAGATTACGAAATAATTGAACGTGCATACTTCTCCCAACCAGAAGGAGCTAAAGCTCAAAAGAAAAAAGAGAAGACAGACAGAATTTATGAGCTATCACAAGTTCATGGAGTTCCAGAAGAGATGCCATATCAGATCCCAATACGACACCTTTGCAATATCCTCCAAATCTTTGATGGTGACATCGATGGAGTAATCAAATACCTTGGAGATATCAACGAGAACCAACTAGAGAGATTCAAGGTTAAGGCAACATGTGCTTGGAACTGGATTAAGAATTTTGCACCAGAAGAGTTTAAATTTGAGATTCAAAAAGAAAAAATCGACATCGAACTAAGCGATGAAATTCTGACACTCCTTGAGCAGCTAAGAAACTTGACTGAACAGAAGATGGAAAGCCTGAGCGAACAAGATTTTGGAACTGAGTTATACGACTTGATGAAATCTAACAGTGTCGAATCGGCAGATTTTTTCAAAATAATATACCAAATACTGATCGGCAAAGAGAAAGGTCCTCGATTAATCAGCTTTCTCTACACGATAGGCAAAGACAAAATAATAAATTTACTAGATTTTTACAAAAAATAACCGTTTTTTGAAGTAAAAATCATCTTTTAGAACTATATACATATATAGACCAATCAGGAGGCTAATATGTATATAGTTTTTTTTATATTAATAATCTTTCTAAGCTCATGCTTTCCCTTCCCCGACAAGAATCGCAACACATATGGAGATATCAGCGCACCAATATTCCTTGGCTTAAATACTGATGACTCCACATCTGTAAGATTTTTCTTTGATGAAAAAATTTACATCAAAGACAAGATGCATCTGCGCATCGATAAAAATAATGAGATATCTGAATACTTTATCGATGAGGAGACTCTTCTGCTTAGATTATCTAACAAGATGAGAGCAGGAGAAAAATACATAGCAGAGTTGCAAGTTAGTGACAAAAAAGGCAATACAACACTGCTTGCCACAAGCTTCTTCGGATATAACGACAACCTCCCGGAGCTAGTTATCAATGAGTTCAGAGTGACAAACTCCTCGTCAAGACCCGAAGCGGTCGAACTCTACTGCACAAAGGCGGGCAACCTAGCCGGGGTGACAATCTACCGCGGAAGCAGCGAATTTTATGAGACAAAGTTAATCTTTCCAAATTTAACACTCGTAGCGGGGGATTACATTGTCGTGCATTTTCGCCCCGAAAATATCCCGGAGGAGATTGATGAGACAGAGGGCAAAGATCTCTCTGGAGGCAAAGAGTCTGGACCAGATCACTACGATTTCTGGGTTCGCGAAGGGGGTGGAATCTCTGGAACAAATGGAGCAATATCCCTATACACCAATCCACGTGGGAAAATTATCGATGCAGTATGCTACACAAACAGAACATATATCGAGGGAGAGAGGTATGGAAGCTTTGGAACATCTACAGCCTACAACTCAATAAACTCTATCTTTGAACAAGGAGGCTGGACAACAGCTAATGCGGAATTAATTACACCAAACGACTGCATCTCAGTTGTCGGAGCGACCGCTACTAGAACAATCTGCAGAGAGATAACCCTCCCCAACACGAAGAGCAAAGACAACTGGTATATAGTTCCTACGAGTAGCAGCACAATGGGTTCGACAAATTGCACTGAACGCTACGACCCCTAAATCGTTTTGCATAAGAGTAATTGACATTTTTTTACATTATCTATAGTATTAGTGTACTAAGAATATTGCTACTTAACTATTTTCTTCCTAGGATAAGTTAATGATATTCCTTCACTAGCAATATTCTTAGCCTTTTTTATTTTTTTGCATAAAGAACTTATGCTCTTGACTAACATCAGAAATTATATCCTTAAATTTCCAATCTAAATTTACTGGCGTAGAAGTTGCGAATGCCACTTCCTTCGGATCTGACACGACAGCCTTGACAGCCTTCAATATTGCGAAGACTTCCTCTCTTGAAAAACCATTTAATAATACTACCTTCTCATCGACTAAAGATTCTGAAATATCACTCTCTAGCCGTTGCTTATCAACAATATCACTCATTACTTAATCACCTTCTGTACAGTTGCTAAAAGATCTTCATTTGTAAAAGGCTTAACAATCCAACCAGTAGCGCCAGCCTCTTTACCCTTCTTTAGCATCTCACTATCACTCTCAGTTGTCAAGACCAAAATTGGTACAAATTTGTTTGCATCTTGCGTTCTGATCTTTGAGATCATATCTATACCATTCATATTTGGCATATTAATATCAGTTATTATCAAGTTGAACTTTTCTGCCTCAGCCTTTGTCGCGCCTTGAGCGCCATCTTCTGCAAGAACAACATCGAAGTCATTTTCTTTTAAAAAGAATTCAAGACTCATTCTGATTACAGAAGAATCATCAACAACCAATATTTTTTTCATAAATTACCTCCTAAAATAGAGACACAGAACCTTCTGCGACACTACTTCCACTATGATCAATCCCCGAAAGGAATTTAGCCTGTTCCCTATGCCTATAAACTGTAAATTTCTCAATAAGTTTATGCATTTCCTCATTATGAACGATCCATTCGCTCAAACCTCTACTATTAAGTATATCTTTTTTCTGTTTGTATGCCAAAGATTTTTCAACAGAACAAAGCGTAATACCATCTTCAATTGTTGCAAGATACTTATCAAGCGAATTCATATCTGATTTACTCTTGTCTACATTTGCAACAATCTTATGCTCTAAATCCTCAAATCCACCAAGTGAATTGAACAACATTGAACGAACCTGCGACATGTACTCATACAAAATCCCAATATCCTTATTCAACTTCTCAACAAACAAGGAATTTTCAAGAAAAAGCTTCTCTAGCTGATCCCTAACCTTTGTATCTGTAAAAGTAATCTGCTCATAACACTCACTAATCTCTTTTACCGCACTCTCTACGATATCAGTGACAGCCTCAATATTGTCAATCGAATTATCAACATCTTTTAATGCCTCATGCTTCGATATCTCAATCCTTCCAAGAACAATTATATTTCTAAAGACCTTGATAAGTCCAAAAAATTCATTATTTTTTTCTTGCAAAAGTTTCATATTTCTAAAAAGATTCTGCTCCTTAGACTCAATAATCTCTTTTATATTATCAGTCTTCTTAATCTCTTCGAGTAGAACCTTAAGACTATCAGAAAAACTCTGTATCAGACTAGATACACCACTAGCTGTAACAGATTTATGTGTCTTTAAATAGGCATCGCCTTTGCTATTTAAATTTTCAATCCTAGCATCAATATCACCCAAGGCCTCATTGAAATCATGGACATTTGTCTGGACCTGCATCTTTGCCTCATTAAAGACAATTAATGAAAAATCACAGATAAACTCTTTTGTGGCAAGAAAATCCAACAGGTTATCATCATTTACAAAATCCTTTGGTTCAAAAAAGTGTTGCAAAAACATATCCACATGCTCAACAGATTGGCGCAAGATATCTTGATACTGAAGATTCTGCATAATTGCATATACTGGCTTACGAATTGCAACAGCATCTGCATAAAGATTTTCTAGAAAATCAACAAACTCTTCGATCATCTGATACAATTCATAAAATCTACCAGTAATATTTTTTTCAATCAACTCATTCAAATTCTTTGACTTAACAATAAGACCTTTCAAAATTTCCTGAAGTGACTCGAATTCATCTCGAACCATCTCTCCTCGGCCAAGCACATCATCTGTCAATTTTATGGTTGCAGTTGCATTATTTTTCAAAGACTCACTAACAAAGGTAAAGCCACCGCCATTCTTTCCTGACTTAATTGCAACAACCATCGCGTTCAAGGCCACAACTTCCATAAGTTCTGAAGAATCCTTAATCTTACTAATATTCTTCTCAATATCCTCGACAACGACAAAAGATTGGCTAAAGACCTGAACTAGATTATCTAAATCCTGCTCAATAGTCCAAAAACCTTCAACTACATCACCGACATTATTCTCAATCTCTTTTACAGAGTGCAAAATATTATTTTCACCAGTGGAGATTCGTTGTTTAAACTGCTCAACCAAACTCTTTGACTCTTTCAGACAATCTTCTACAGTTTTAGTAACATTACCATAGTTAGTACCTAATTCAACGTAGACCTCTTCGAGCAAATTCTGGCTTTTCTTAATAATATTCTGCAATCTTTCTTTCATATCATACACTCAAGCTTACAAGTTTTTTACCTATTTCCTCTAGTGGTAGAATAAAATCAACAGCATTTCTCTTAACTGCTTCTTTTGGCATACCATAGACAACACACGTAGCCTCATTTTGGGCAATAGTTGTGGCACCAGTCTCTTTCATCTCAGCCATGCCACGAGCACCATCATCACCCATTCCAGTCATTATTATTCCAATAGCATTTTTACCTGCATAACGTGCAGCAGATCTAAACAACACATCTACTGACGGTCTATGCCTACAAACTAATGGTCCCTCCTTGACCTCAACAACATAATTAGACCCCTGGCGATTCAACAACATATGACTATCACCAGGAGCAACATAGACCAACCCTCTCTTTAAAACCTCTCCACCCTGAGCCTCTGCTATCTCTAGCTTACAAGACTTGTTCAATCTGTCAGCAAATGCCTTTGTAAAATGTTTTGGCATATGCTGCACAATCAGAATTGGTGGCATATTATCAGGCAGAGTCTCTAGAAAATACTTAAGAGCCTCAGTTCCTCCTGTAGAAGCGCCCACAACAATAATCTTCTCTGTCTTTCCTACTGAAATTCCTTTTGGAAGAGAGAGAATTGCATCCGCAGTTAGCTTTGGCGCAACCTTAAATGCAAGAGAAGGTGTTGTAGTCTTAACCTTCTTGACTTTTGCTGCAGCTCGAACTGCATCAACAATTCGCATCTTAGCTTCTTCAAGAAATTGCCGAGTTCCTAGCTTAGGTTTCTCAATGACTTCAACCGCACCATACTCTAAGGCTTCTAAAGCCTTTTCAGATCCTTGATATGTCAAGCTTGAACAGATAACCACTGGGATAGGATCGTTTTTCATTATTTTCTGTAAAAATGTCAAACCATCCATCTTTGGCATCTCTATGTCAAGGATGATAACATCAGGTCTCTGCCTCTCCATCTTCTTCATAGCAAAGATTGGATCTGCAGCAGTATCTATTTCAAAAATTTGTTCTTGCTCAAAGATTGTCAAAAACGATTGCCTAACTAGTGCTGAGTCATCAACTATCAACAGATTTATTTTTTTTATACTCATAGTTACACTCTCCCAATTTTTCTATATACAGCTGAACATCCGCCTGCTGCTAAATTAAGATTTATACCTGCCATAGATTCAGAATGACCTAAAAACAACTTTCCATCATCTATCAGCTGTTTCAAAATATTAGATAAGATCTGAACCTGTCTGTCCCGATTAAAATAAATTAGCACATTTCGACAAAAAACTATCTCAAAAGGTCCTGGGACATTATACTTATTACTCATAAGATTAAATCTGCCTAGTCTAACCTTAGACCTAAGCCTATCTGAGACCTCATACATATTTTCTTTTACCCTTGGATCGACAAACTTACTAGTTGGCTTGAAATACTTCTTGATCAGTTCTGGCGCTATAACTTGAACTGAACTCTCAGAATAGACCCCATTCTTTGCCTTCGTAAGTACATCTGTCGAAATGTCTGTACCTAAAATAGAATAGTCAAAATCTCTATGTTTTTCCTTAAACTCCTCTAGCACTATTGCCAAAGTATAAACTTCCTCTCCAGATGAGCAGGCAGAAGACCAAATCCGGATATTCTTGACTCCACTGTTATAATAATCAGGCAAAACCTTATCGACTAAGAAATCAAAATGGTCACTTTCTCTAAAAAAGTCAGTTTTATTGGTAGTCACGACATTTAAAAAATTCCTTTTCTCACTCCGCTGTCCCTCATCTGAGAATAAAAATTCAATATACTCATTGAAGTGCTGAATATTTAAGGCTTTTAATCGTTTCTGAAGCCTAGCCTCCAACATAATTCGCTTAGTAATTGGCATCTTTATGCCTAGCTGATCATTTATATAATCACTGAGTCTCTCAAATTCCTTAACGCTCAACTCACTTTTCGCATAAAAATTACTCATTGCCTGCCTTCTTTGATAACTTCTCATATAAATGTGGAATTAAACCGACATTCAAAATCAAAGCAATTTGCCCATTTCCCAATATTGTTGCACCTGAAAAACCTTTTAAATTCTTAAAAGCCTTTCCCAAATTCTTTATAACTGTCTGGTGATCTCCAATAACCTCATCAACAACCATTCCATAGAAATTATTCTCCATTTGTATAACTACAATCTGCTCACGCTTTGGGGCAGGAGTATCATACTCAAGAAAATCACGCATAGGAATATATGGAAGGAAATGTCCTCGATAATGAACAAGTTTTCGAACCTTGTTATCATCTTCAGTCTTAACAGTCTTTAGAGCATCTGCTTTTTCCAGACAAGACTCTACAGAAGAGAGAGGAACTACATAGAAATCCTTATCGATTTTCACTAACAAACCATCAATAATTGCTAAAGTTAACGGAATAGTTAAGATAGTCTTGGTGTACTTGCCTTCCTCACTATAAATAGAGACAGTACCGCTCAAATCCTCAATCTGTTTCTTAACGACATCCATTCCCACACCACGACCAGAAATTCGAGAAACTTCCTGGGCAGTAGATAGTCCATTAACAAATAGAAGCTTAAAAATATCATCATCAGATAGCTTCTCATCCGCAGAGACAAGTCCCTGAGATATAGCCTTTTCAAGCACTCTTTTTTTACTAATACCCTTTCCATCATCTCTAATCTCAATAACAACATCACCACCAGCATGTCTTGCTGATATTGTCAACTTAGCCTCTTCAGGCTTAGATGAAGCAAGCCTCTGTTCAGGAACCTCTATTCCATGATCAAGACTATTTCGAATTATATGAACTAGAGAATCATTTAACCTATCAATAACAGTCTTATCAAGCTCGGTATCACCACCCTCTGTCTCAAAGCTAACTTTTTTCCCAAGCTGATTAGAGATATCTCTAACAATTCGTCTAAATTTACTAAAAGTAGAGCCTATTGGTACCATTCGAAGCCCTAAAGCTGAATCTCGCAACTCTTCCATCAGACGCTGAAAGTTCTCAGAGATGTTTTCGAGCTCCAGATCATTAACCTTACGAGAAGTTTGCTCAAGTTGTGCCTGAATTGTCACCAACTCACCTACTAAATCTACAAATTTATCTAATTTATCAGCATCTACACGGATAATATCTCCAATTGTATTTGCTGCTTTTTTCTTATCATCACTATTAACCTGGTCACTTGGCTCTTTAGCTTGTGCGACATCCTTGGCTTCCACCACTTCGCCTTCAGCTGGAGCTGCTGCCTTGACTTCAGGCTGCTCAACTGATTTTGCTTCCTGCTGACTAGATACTGCTACCTCTGAAACTGAGGCTTGAACAGCTGTATCAATCTGCACTTCCTTAATCTCCAAAGTGCTATCAGACTCGACAAAAATGAAGACATCCTTTACAGCAGATATCTGCTTCTCCGTGTCTAAAATACAATGCCAGTATACATAGTTCTGCTCTGCTTTCAAGTGGTTCAAAGGAGGAACATTATCCATCTTAGCCTTAACAACAACAGAACCGAGTAATTCCAATTCATGTACAAGATGAAGAGGATCTGAGCCACTTAAAAATATACCAGGATTTGGTCGAAAATCTATCTCAAAGCGGTTAAGTTTATTCCCAACCGGAGCAGTCTCAGATTTATTCTCAGATTGAGTTGGTGCAGGTTGTGCTGACTGCGATGAATCCCCGGGATTGGAGAAAAAATCATGCACTGCATCCATTTTTGCTTGCAAATCAGGAGTAACCTCTTCACCATTATGAATAAGTTCAAGAATAATATCTCTAGCCTCTAGAGTTTTATTTGCAACTGCTTCAGAAAAAGAGACAACACCCTTTCTAACATTATCAAGAGTCTCTTCGACCTGGTGGGCAAATTTATAAATTACTTCAAAGCCTGCCATTCCAGAAGAACCTTTTACAGTATGCATTACTCTAAAAACTGCGTTCAAGGTCTCCTTATCTTCAGGATTATCTTCCAAATCTAGTAGAAAGCCCTCTAACTCAGACAGCATTTCACTAGTTTCATTTATAAAAGCCTTAACTATTAAATCATTTGTACTCAAGACTTACTCCTTCAGATGCCAATTCCGGAAATAAAATTTCCTTCCCATCTTCAACTCTTAATAGACTACAAAATGTCAAAGTATCTTTAAGATCATCCTTAAGAGGTCCAATAAAATGCACTTCTTTATTCACTGATTTGGCTTCTAGCGCTAGACCATACAAAATCTGCAAAATCGAAGTATCAATCCTTTCTAATTCTCTCATGTCTAGCGACATATTTGGATTATCGCAAAGCATGTTCAATAACGCCTCAGCAAATCCAGATGCATCCTCTATCATCAAGCTTGACGGCAAAACATAAGAATTATTCTTAGAATTTTTATTGCTCCCCTTTTTAGTCATCATAAAAAACCCCTTATTTAGTCTCTTTATTGTCATTTTCTGCAGCAGCTGAAAGCATTTCAGATTTTGCACTTAGAATATTAACCTCTTCAACACTCAAGACAGAGTCAATATTCAACAGGATTAAAAAGCCCTCTTTGTACTGGCACATTCCATCTATAAAGTTATTATTTATCTCAACACCGATTGTTGGCGCTGGTTCAATAGTGTCTGAGTCTAGCTCAATAACTTCTTGAACTGAATCAGTAATAGCACCGACTAGAATCATATCACCATCAATCTCAACTTCAAGAATAATTATACTTGTGTCGACAGTCTTCTCAGCTTCTTCAAGCCCGAACTTCAATCTCAAATCGATAACAGGCACTACATTTCCCCTAAGATTTAAGACACCTTTCATAAACTGAGGCATCTTTGGAACTCTTGTTATTGGAACCATCTCTAATACCTCTCGAACCTTATGAACAGAAACAGCATATGTTTCGCTATCTAATACAAATGTAAGATATTGCTCTACTATTCCCTTTATCTCTTTTTCCATAAAAATTCCTCCTATTAAAAATCCTCGAAACCATCATCAATATGCTTATGGCTATTTGATGATTTTCCTTTATCTTCTGAATGCGGCTTTGCATTCGTTTTAGAAACTTGTTTAAATTCAGCCTTTAAATCATCTGAAAATTTGTATCCCTTATCTGGATCATAATTATCTTCGTCAAGATCCACTTCTTCCTCTTCGCTTGCTTCTTCAACTACTTCTTCTTTCTCTGTGCTTGCCTTATCAAAATCAGAATACTCTCCAGGACTAAAATCTTCAATTACAGGCTCATCTCCATTAGACTCGTCTATTAAAGAACTATTCGCACTATCCTCAAGGTCTTGAGAATAATCTTTCTCTTTTTTCTTGAAAAAATTACCAAACCTTCCTTTATTTACAGGTTCTGTCTCCTCAGATATATCAGTCACAGAGTCATCATCGCTAGCATAATCACTATATTCTTCACTCTCCTGATAACCTTGCCCATCATAGGATGAACTAGTAGATAAATCTTCTTCATCATCTAAATCTTCGTTATAAGAATCCGCAGGTGTAGAAAAATTGCTTTCAAGATCTATTTCATCAGAACCCTCGTTTCGGGTCTTAAAATATGTTGCGATATTTGCAAGTTGCCCTGCCTGCTTTGTAAGCTTCCCTACCATCGAAGCAATCGCTTCACTTGAAGCAGCATTCTGCTGAGTCAATCGATCAAGCTCCATCACAGCACTATTTATCTGATCTGCACCATCCTTCTGCTCTTTACTTGATGATGATATTTCTCTAATAAGCTCTGCTGTCTTCTGTATCTGAGGAACAGTCTTAGCTATCAAATCGCCAGCATTCTCAGCAATAACAACACTCTCTGTAGAGACATCAGTAATTACCGCAGATGCAGATTGACTTCGTTCAGCTAATTTTCTAATCTCACTAGCGACAACAGCAAAACCACGACCATACTCTCCGGCACGCGCTGCCTCGATCGCTGCATTGAGGGCTAGAAGGTTAGTCTGACCAGCAATCTCCTGTATTATTGCAATTCTTTCTGAGATAGTCTTCATCGCATCTACAGTCTTCTTAACAGATTCACCACCATCTAGAGCCTGAGTTGCAGCCTGTTGTGCAATTGAATTAGTAGATAGGGCATTATCTGTATTCTGCTCTATGCTAGATACCATCTCCTCAAGAGAAGATGAGACCTCTTCGACACCGCCAGCCTGTTCAGAAGCACGTCGACTCAACATTGAGGCAGCATCATTTAATCTATTCGACTCAACACTAACCTCATCTGCAGAGCTTTTAATCTTTCCTACAATATTATTTAAATTTATAGTCATATCGGTCAAAGATTTACCAAGACGACCAATCTCATCATTTCGTTTCAAATCTATTGTCGCAGTCAAATCACCGCCTGCTATCTTTTCTGCAAACTCAGCAGCCTTCAATATTGGACGAACAATATTTCTTCCAAGAAGATACATGAAAAAGCCTGCAACAAGAAAGACTACCAAAAAAGCAATCCCTAAATTTGTAGAATTCTTCTTGAAGGCTTTCATAAGAACAGCAGCATCTGCTGAGACTACAAAAGTATAATTTTTCACAGAGGCTAGTGGCTTACTAACATAGAAATACTGGCTACCATCGAGTGTTGCCTTTGAAAAGCTCTTAACATCTGTGCTAAATTCAAATTTTTTCCCATCAAAACGACTACCAACAATCCTTCTATTTGGATCAACAACAAAGATAACAACTGAATTATTAGCTATTGCAGAAAGTCTCTTTGAATAATCACTTACAATTCCTTTCAATTTAGAATCAATACTAGCTATATCCTCATCTCCAGACAGTGATGACTTTAGCTGATGGTCAAACTCAGAGATAACAAGGTTGAAGATCTTTTTCGCTTCATCAACTCCATCATTTCGGTCTGTCATAAGAGCAATTGAAAAGATAAAAGCAATACCTATAACAACAATAAGTGATCCTAAGGCTGCTATTCTGTACTTTATACTTAACTCATTAATTTTCAAGTGCTTCCTCCAATATATAAAATTATAAACACTACTCTTCAAGTCTATTTGCTTAAATTCTCAATTGCAAATTTTAATCATCAAAAACAAAAATATTTGTCTTTTTTTTCTCCTGCTTCTTCAACAAAGATTTCTCATATTCATCCTCGAAGATATTAAGATCCACAACCTTCTTAAGTCTTTTTAACTTGATCCTGCCATCTTCAGGAAAAAAGAAGATCTTTCTTCCACCATAACCACCAATATCCTTTGCAACAATTGGGATTTTCTCACTCTCAAGAAACTCCATCGCAAACTCAATATTCTTTATTCCAATATGTTTACGCTCAGTATAAATTTCAGAGGAGAACATATGGCCACCACCAAAAATCTTTGCAGTTAAAGCTTTCTTCTCTACACCATGCTTTAGAATACCATTTATTAACAACTCCATTGCATTTATTCCATAACGACCAGAATCTGTCTCTAAGATATTGCGGTTCTGCCCAGGATCTGGCAACATGAAATGGTTCATTCCTCCATATTTATCTTTTTCTGAATAAAGTACTACGGCGATGCAAGTTCCTAAGTGGGTAGAAATTACTTGATCCCCACTTACTGCAAACTCTCCTGGAAGAATTACGACAACATCTCTCTGAAAATCATTGTTAAAATAAGTATTCATTTAACCACCATCAATTCTTTATTTCTAGCAAATTTTCTCTAACACAATCCTCATCTACCTCGATACCAATACCTGGTCGACGAATCAAATTTATATACCCGTCTTGAAATACAAAATCTTCGATATTTTTTATATATTTCTTAGCAAGAGGATCTGCTGAAGGATTGAAGATATTCTCCTCCTGCATAATCGGATTTGAGCCTGAAGCCCCGACATGAAGGCTTGAACAAAATGCAATAGGGCCAAGCGAACAATGCATAATTATTCCAACATCATACGGCTCAGCCATCGAGACGACCTTCCTCGCTTCAGTAATTCCTCCAGTATAGACAACACTTGGCTGAATAATATCGATTAATTCATTCTGCAAGACCTTTCTAAATCCCCATCTTGAAAAAATCTCCTCACCCGTAGCCAACGGAACACTTGTATATTGTGCGATTTTCTTCAAACTCTCTAGGTTATCATATGGGATAGGGTCTTCAATAAATGTTAATCCATATGGATCAAGTTCACGAACCATGACCTTAGCGATTGAACGATGAATTTTTCCATGAAAATCAACACTAATCCCAAAATATGTATCAGTAGCCTCACGAATCAATGCAACACGCTCGATAACTTCATCCATCTTCTTATATGAATCAATATACTCAGAATCATCTCTAGCGCTGATCTTCACAGAACTTGAACCAAAATCCATCGCCGCCTTGGCTTTTTTCGCAAGCTTGCTAGAATTTTCAGCACGTATCCAGGAGATAAGTTTAGCCTTATCCTTAGATGATCCACCAAAGAAGTCATATACTGGGGAATTTTCTTTTTTCCCCTTAATATCCCAAAGAGCCTGATCGACGCCGGATAGAAGCGTGATAAAAAGTGAGCTAACACGGCTTCCAAGACATTCAAACATGATATTCCAAAGAGACTCAATTGCTAAAGGGGATTTTCCAACAAGTGCCTTCTTTATCTCCTCTAAAACATCTAATTGTAACTGTGAAGTATATAAAATTGCTGATTCACCCCAACCACAAAGTCCCTGATCTGTTGAAACTTTTATAAAAAAATAACCTGGCTTTACATAAAACCCTTGAATATCTGTTATTTTCATAATCGACTCCTACTTTCTATATTTTGACTATAGTTAAATATCTTTTTAAAGTCAAAATTTGAAGATAAAATAGAAATACAGTTATTCTTTTAACAAAATTTTGATGAGGAGAAAATTTCAAAAAAAAAATGCCTTGCCAGAACTAGGGCAAAGCAAATTAGATGTATTTAACAAATAACTAATGGTTATTTTTTTTTATAAATTTTTTGAATAGAATTACAAACAGGTACAAAATCGCAATTAAAATGACAATTGTCGCACCAGTTGGTAACGAGGTCTCGTAGCTAATTGCAGTTCCAAAAAAGACAGACAATGCGGAAATTAACGATGAGAAGATCATCATTTTCCAGAGACTTGAGCTAAACTGACCTGCTATAGCAGATGGTAAGGTCAAAAAAGCAATTAACATGACAATTCCAACAACGCGAACAAGAATTACAATGGCTAAGGCGGTTACACAAAGAAGAGCAATATAAAAAAGATTAACTTTTACCCCTTTGACTTGCGAATATTCCTTATCAAATGAGATACTTAGTATTCTATTGTAGAAAAGAATTCCAAATATAATTACAAAAAAATCAAGGGCTAACATTGCAAAGATATCATTAGATGAGACAAGAAGGATATTTCCAAAAAGATAGCTCATAACATTGACAGGCACTGGGGTCAAATCTATAAAGATAATACCAAGAGCCATTCCAATTACCCAGATTACACTGATTATTGTATCTTCACGTTCCTTAGAATAGATTGAAACAACTCCGATGATTAGAGCAGATAAGAGTGCTGCAACAACTGCGCCGACCATAGGGGTCAACCACGACAATTGATAGACAGTTCCGAAGTAGAATGCCACACCAATTCCACCTAGTACAGAGTGGGCTATCGCACCTGCAATATATGTTATTCGATTTACAACAATGTATGTACCAACAACACCAAAGGCTACAGCAGCAAATATTCCAGCAAGCAGAACATTTCTCAGAAGATAGCCTTCTGGAGAGAATAGCATTTGGAAAAAATTCATAAACTTGCCTCCTCACTGTTCAAATTCAACGAATGATCTACAATCTTTGCATCTCCACTATACAAGTCTAACAAGGCATCGCTACCAAGCTCGCAAGCAGGGTGAATTTTCACACCACGGTTAACACATAGAGCCTTATCGACAAGACTACAAACTATCTTGGGGTTGTGTGAGACTGTCAGAATAGTCTTCTCACCTTTCAAAGACTCTAGCAGGGAGTGAAAATGTGTCTCACTGGATGGATCTACATTTGAGGTAGGCTCATCAAGCAAAAGTATCTCAGGATCACTTGCTAGCGCACGGGCGATCAGAACACGCTGACGCTGTCCACCTGACAATGTCGAAAACAGAGAGTTGCCCAAATTGTCGATTCCGGCTTTTTTCATGGCGCTATGGGCAAACTCTTTATCACTCGCAGAGTAGAATCCAAAGGGGTGTTTGGTCATGCGCCCCATCAGGACTATATCCCTTACCCGAATCGGGAATTTTTTGTCAAAGTCGAGCGATTGAGGGACATAACCTACTAGGTCGCCGCACGAAGAGGGGGAACGCCCCATAATGGAGATTGTTCCCGAATTTGGTCGGAGCAAGCCAAGTGCCAACTTTAGCAAGGTGCTTTTTCCCCCACCATTAGGACCAACAATTGCGACATAGTCACCTTTGTATATATTAAATCCCATATCTTTAAAGATGATATTTTGCGCATTGTATGAAAAATTAACATTCTCAAAGGTAATTACTTTTTCCATATCACAACCCTGCAAAGATATCTACAGCTTGATCAACTGCGTCAAAAGGATTAGCTGACAATGAATCGATAATCTTTATACCAAGCCCATACTTCTGAGTTAAAATTTTCACGCTTTCAGGGTCATACTGAGGTTGAACAAGTATAAAGTTAGGAATATCAGCTAACTTGATTAACTCAACAATCTGATTCATCTGCTTCAGATTCGGCTCTTTTCCTTCAATTTGAATTGGAACCTGTACAATATTAACCTCCTCAAGAAGATACTGATATGAGGGATGGTAGACTAACACCTTTGAATATTCGATTGATATCGATTTTAACTCATCAAATTTTGCATTTATCGCCATAATTAAGTCAGCCTTATTTGCCTCAAGACTCTCCCTACTCTCTGGAAAAAGTTGAATTAATTCCTCGGTTATAATCTCACTGCTATAGATTAGACCCTTTCGACTAAGCCAAAAATGTGGATCTTTATCTAGTGGAACAATTAATTCATCGATTTCTTCACCACTTGTAAAACCAGAGAGATGAGGCTCTTCATCGTGGTCATCTCCATCTTCATGGTCATGATGATCCTCATCATGGTTATGGGTTCCCCTAGCTAAAGGTAAAAGCAAAGAAGAATCAAACAAACGAACAACCTTCGGGTGTTTTTTAGAAGAAAATACCTTCTCAAAAATCTTTCGCTCAACATCAAGTCCAGCTGTAAAATAGATATCTGCAGAAGCTATCTTCATAATCTGTTTAATATTAGCATCATATGTGTGAGGATCTGAGTTCAAAGGAATAACAACAACTGTCTCCACAAGATCTTTTGCAATTGAGTTCACAACAAATGCCTGAGCATCTAGCGAAACTGCAACAAGGAGACTATCTTCAACTACACTAGATTTTTTATTACTTGTCTTTGAACACCCAAACAAGAGCAAGACCACTAGAAAAATGATAATTTTTTTTTCTATTTTAATCATAATACCTCCTAAAAAAACTTTAATTCTTGAAAAAAAAGTATATAATTCAATATATAGTAGATTTTAGTTTATTGTATACTATTTTTTATTTTATTGGAATAGGAGAGACTAAGTGGATGTATTTGTTGCAAGACAACCAATCTTTGATAAAGCAAAAAAGGTCATAGCATACGAGCTTCTTTACAGAAGTGGAATTGATATGAAGACTCTCCAAATCCTAAATGGTGATATGGCGACTGCAAATGTTGCTATAAATAGTTTTCTTTCCATAGGTTTCAAGACTTTGACAAATGGGAAAACTGCTTTTATTAACTTTACAAAAGAGTTATTAATGGAAGAGATTCCTACTCTTCTGCCGAGCGACTCAATTGTAATCGAGATATTAGAAGATATCAGAATAGATGACAAACTTGTAGAGACTTGTAAAAAACTAAAAGAACAAAAATATGTGATTGCTCTTGATGACTTTGAATTTACTGAATACAAGAGATATCAGCATTTTCTCCCATATGTAGATATTTTAAAGGTTGATTTTCTTTTAAACGATAGAGATCAAATAAAGGAAATATCAGAGATAATGAAACAGTATAAATTATCTCTACTTGCTGAGAAGGTTGAGAGTATCGAAGATTTCAACTTCGCGTTGGAGTGCGGATTTGAATTTTTTCAAGGCTTCTTCTTCCAAAAACCTGAAATATTGAAAGGAAAAAGCCTGACCGGATACAAGGTAAATCACGCGAGGATTCTTCAAGAGCTCACACGTAAGCAACCTGAAGTTGCAAAGATTGCAGAGATTGTTGAGAATGACCCAGGTCTAACCTATAACCTGCTTAAACTGACAAACTCCGCGATGTTTGCTGGATACAAGAAATTAACAGACATAAACCTCGCACTAATGAGGATTGGCTTCAAAGAGTTAAGAAAGTGGATTTCGCTGATAATCTTAAGCGATGTTGGCAAAGACAAACCTGATGAGTTGTTGCGCAGCTCACTAATACGTGGAAAACTCTCAGAATCAATAGCAGAGATTGCGGGTCTAAAAGAGAGAAAGAACGAGGCTTTCCTGCTAGGACTTTTTTCAATGATTGATACCATGGCAGACATGACACTTGATGCGCTAATGGCAGACCTTCCAATCGAAGATGATGTAAAAGAGGCTCTACTCCACAAAAAAGGGCCTTTTTCAATAATATATGATCTATCAATCTTTTTTGAAAAAGGAATGTGGAACGATGCCATAGTACTATGTCGCAAACACAATATCGATATAAATGTTATTTCAGACGAGTATGTAAAGGCTCTAGACTGGACAAAAAAACTTAATATTATCTAATATTTACCAAATAGCTCTGTGCCACAAATATTACAAAACATCTTTGAATTTTCAATCCTGCTATTTATCAAATGAACATTATACTGGTCTCTCTGAATAAGAACATTCGAGCACTTCGTACACTTAGTTAGCGAGTTTGAGATATTCTGGGAGTTCCCGCCATAGACAAAATCAATATCCTTAGACCTAGCAATCTCGATAGCCTCTTTCAGAAAAGGCTCAGAGGTCCGATTTGAATTAGACATCTTATACGCAGGATAGAATCTAGATAAGTGCCAAACCTTCACGCCTAGATCAGAGACCATTCTAGCAATCTCTCTAACATCTTCAAGTGTGTGCAAATCTTCAATAAGAAGTGTTGTAACCTCAACATGCTTGCCAGCAGAAATAAGCCGAGAGATTGAGTGAAGAACCGGCTCAATCCTTGCTCCACAATGCTTCTGATAGAAGGCTCTATTCCCCTTGAGATCAATGTTAAAAGCATCTACAGACCTTGTAAATTTATCTAACGCAACAGATGAAAAAAATCCATTTGTCACCATTATATTTTTCCCACCATTACCAGAGACCCAGTCACAACACTCTAACATATAATCCTGCCAGACTGTAGGCTCGCTATATGTATAGGCAACAAGGTTGACACCTTCCTTCTCCATGATCATTGGTAGATTTGTAGGATTGATACTCTCTGACTCATAAGCAAAGTATGGATCATAATCTTGCGCAATTGAATAATTTTGGCAAAAACTACAAGAGAAATTGCAACCAAAAGAAGCAAGCGACAGAACTCTTGACGCAGGATGGAAATGATAGAGAGGCTTCTTCTCGATAGGTTCTACAGCCATAGAGGCAATCTTCGAATAGTACAATGAGGTAATATGCCCTGCAATGTTCTTCCTAACACCACAAGCCCCGACCTCGCCGTTATCTAAATGGCAACTCCGGGCACAAAAATTACAAACCCTTACTTCGCTTAGCTTTTTTCTCTGAATCAATCAACACCCCTTTTCAATATTCTGAAAGAACAGAACCTTCAAAGACCTCAAAAGAACAATCTGACTCTTTCCAAATATATTCATACAGATTTGCTTTAGTTGCAAGAGCACAAAGCATCTGTTCAACATCCCACCCCTGTTCAACTGCAACCTGGGGAAGAAAGACAGCACGAGAGTGACCATATTTTAATACAACACCATGGCGCCCTATCTCAATTTCCTTCCAGGATTTAACCTTCACTGGCTTTGATAATATTGTAATCTCAAATCTCAAATCTGGAAACTCTTTAATTGAAATAGGTCGAAAACGAGGATCTGCGAAGGCAGACTCTTTCGCTAGATTTTCTATAGAATCCAAAATGTTAGATGACGATGAAAAATTACCGATACACCCGCGCAATCTTTTTCCAAGAGGAGAGTTTATGTAAATACTAACAAAGACACCATTACGAAGAGATGCTAATTCAGAACTATACAAATCTTCAAAACCTGAAATTTCAATATCCTTGAGGCTCGAATATACACTAGCTCGTGCAAGCTCAAGCAAATCTTCTTTGTATGACTCAAGATCAATAAATTTGTTCATGCATACTATGATATAACTAATTTAAGATTTTTGCACCCAATTTATATCTGTTTTGAGAATATTATGGGACAATATGAGACAAAACTCTCATCCTTCTTGTTAGTAATATCATTTGAATTGTAATAGTCACTCACAACACCAGAAACTCCCTTTTTTTCCATAATAATCTTGAGAACCACAGCAGCATTAACACCACAGATTGTGTGATCCTGCTCATCTAGCCTCTTAACAACATGCTCCACAGATGCCTCAGCAAATAACCTAGCAATCTCTAAGTCTTTTTCTTTGACGCAAGTTTCAGCCTCTTGTTCATCATACGGAGTGAAGTTAAATCTCTTCCCATAATGGGTAAAATCTGAACTAGCAATCAGCACAACTTCATCAAAACCACAAATAGACTCGATATACTCAAGCAGAAGCTCAACATTTTCTGTTACAACCTCAAGATCAGTAACCTTTCCGCAAAGAAAAGAAGCAACAGCAATCTCAGTACCTAAAAACTTTGCAGCCATTGGCAAGAACAGCTCAATTCCATGCTCCTCAACGATAGGATCTGAAAATTCACAGAATTTTTCACTTTTTCCAATAAAAAAATCAGTAGATGCTGCCTTCAAATTCCCAAACGGTGTCTGATAGTAGTCAAACTCACCATAATATACCGAGTTGTTCTCTAAATGATAGTAGTGACTTGGCGATAAAATAACCAAAAGCTTCTTTGGCGAAGTTATTGCCTGGAAAAAAGGTAACATTCCCCGAGCCGAGTAGATTAAGCCTGCGTGTGGAAGAACCGCAGCTGATGGTGATTTAACAGTAAGTCCGAGCTTCTGACTAGCTCTAGCAATTAAACTATTTAATGAATTTAATTCTTCAGGATACCAAGAACCAGAATAAATCATGGAATTTATATTCATTTTCGCCTCCAATTCAATTATAATGGATTTTTTTGGTATTTTAAACTTTTAGAACCAATTATTTGCAAAACATTGAAAAGTCGAACGGTTGCTTATTCATTTTTTTTCTGAAAAAATTAAGACCATCCTGAACCGAAGGCTTTGACAGAAACCAGGCCTCTAACCGATGTTTACCAGGAAAATCCATGACAAACATGCCTGCAAAGATTGTTAACAATCCCTGGCCTGGAACAAACAACATTATTACACCACCAAGCAAGATAACAGAGCCAATTAAATTTTTTATAAGGGAAAAAATAATGAATCTTCCTGAAAACTGACGCCTCTCCCGTCGCTGCGAGAAATTTTTTGAAAAATAGTCTTCAGGAATCTTCGCGATAAGATAGGGCATAGAGAGCAAACTCACGACAAAGACTACAAAGCTTGCTAAACTAAAATAAAAAAAGAATCTTTTGTGTTCAGCCAAAATATCAAATAATCTCGAGAAATCAAAAAGATCCAAATCCATAATAGATCCTATTTGTTTAGAATTTCTTTTAGTTTATCAAGCTCACCATCATCTAAGGTTATGCCCTTGCTCATCTTTGTCCTGTCTGGTGACCAGGAACGAATATCAAACTTCGCAGGCGCATCATTCCAACTAACCTTTGCAATCAACTTCTGCCAACCCTTAGGGGATTCTGATAATACACCTATCTCTTCTTGAAGTTCAAACTTTATCTCAGCCATATTATACCTCCAAGATTATTCTATCACATCTACAGCAATTCGAAAACCAATTCTTATATCAATTCTATGAGGTTCTGTAGTCCCTCGCAGCCCAACTCCACCTGAAGTAAAGTCTCCAACAAAATTACCACCACGATGAATCTTGTACAGCAACAATCCATCACTATTTGATGGTCCAGAATAGTCAGAAGCGACACTCTCAGGATAATAATCATGCCAATCCCAGCACCACTCCGAAATATTCCCCGACATGTTAAACAGCCCAAGAAAATTAGAAGAGATTCTAGTATCTGTAATCCTCTGCGTGTAACCACCACTATTCCCTTTGTACCAGGTAAAGTAGCCAAAAATTGAAGTATTGCCGTAATCGAAAAAGCTACCATCAAGGGCAGATTCATAGGCAACGTAATCAGAACTAACTGCAACAGGAGGAAGAAGGACTACTCGTCCCTGCTCATCTTCCATGTATCGCGCAGCTAATTCCCATTCAGCCTCAGTTGGGAGTCTAAAACCTCGCGTATTTGGCTTGATTGCAAGGTTCTTAATATCATTTCGTAGCGCACTAGCACTCTTTACAGGAACTTCATTTATAAGATAGATAGGCTGATAGCCAGAACCGACAAGCTCGGACAATGCATTACACCAGATTATGGCATCATACCAAGAGATTCCAGCAACCGGGTAGTCCTTGTTCTGAGCTGTCACTGTCGCGCCAGGACCCGCCTGATTACCTGGCATACCTTGGTTGGAGAAAGAGTATCCGTGAGAGTGTGCCCAGTGTCGGACCCGAGACCATAACTCGTATGAGACCTCGTGCTCTGCAATCCGATATGGCTTAGTCAAGGTAATATCATGAAAATTATCTGCAACTACTGGCATTCCCATAGAAAAACTGATTGGCGAGACATAGTTAAAATTCAACGCAAATGAAGAGCCACCATAAGAAAAACTAACAGGATCAGCTTCCGGAGTCCCTGGTTGGATATCAGGAATTACAGTAGCATAAATACCTCTTGAATAGTCGCCACCCGTCATCTTAACTGAGACCTTGAAGAAATACTTTGTTCGATTAGTAAGTCCAGAAATATTTAGATCATAGAGACCTAAATCATTATTAAAATTCTGATTTATATCAAACTCTAACTCTCCTTGATCAACAAGTGCAGAATTACCATATTCGACCTTAAATCCAGCGACATCTACTACACCATCTGGAAGATCAAACAACAAACGAGCCTCACCATCTCCACGCGTAGCAGTAAGTGAAGAAATCTCAGGTAGAGCTGTGCTAATAGGGATGAATCCTGGCGTAACCTGAAGAGTATGGGGATTCCCAGATAAATCCTTAACTTCAAATTTCATGGGATAAGAAGTTCCATTGGTAAGACCAGAAATTACATACTGAAAGGTTTCACTGTAAAAAATACCCTTAGATCTTTCTACACCACCTTCAGTAATAAAGAACTCAAAAGAGTAAAAATCAGGTGTGCTGTCTATCAACTCTTGCCAATAGACCATAATCTGTGAATCTCCCGCGTATACTATCACATTAGAATCGAGAACAATCTGCGGAGCTACCCCATCCATAGGTATAATCGGCTTAACTCTCAAATCCTTAACATTACCTGCAAAATCAACAGAGGTGAACATAATCTCATATTTACGACCATTGAGAAGAGAATCTATCTCGACCTCAAACTTACCATTTTCTAAATCCACTATAGATTCAGGATCCACATATCGCTTAGCCATTCCACCAAATAATCCGTAACGAATCTCAGTGTGAGAAAAGTCATCATCAGTTGGATTCTCCCATCTAACACGAATCTTCCCGCCTGTAGGATCACTAGAAACTCTGTACCTAAAAAAATCGCCATAATTATCTAACCAATTGATAGTATCATCAAAGACAACAGCCCCCGGAGGCGTTCCATCTGCACTAGCATAGTGATACGCAATCTGCGAAGAGTTCCCAGATCTATCTACCGCCTTAATGAAAAAATTATAATTATACCCATTCTTTAATCTAGCAATATTGACTCGACTTCGACCGCCAACAGGACCAGTAACTGTTATATGCGAGGTATTCTCACCTGTGAGCTGGAAACTAGACCACACCACACAATGAGAAAAATCTAGATCATCAGGATTAGTCCACGATAATTCAACCTCACCAGAACCAATCTTAGTCTGCACATCAGTAACCGGACTAGGAGGCGCAATGTCATACGGCTTAACCCTAACGACATGCCCCTTCGACATCTTCCCAAAAGAGTTATGAGAAGTGACAACAAACATATATTCAACCCCATTTAACAAATTCTCAATCCGCGTTCCATAGGAGTTAACCTCTCCCTCATATTTCTTAACCTCAGTCTGAGCGCCACGATCAGAAGGAGCATAGTATATAGAAGAAAAACTATAATCCTTCTCAGCAGGCTCTACCCAGCTAAGAACAACAGCACCATCAAGTGCTACAACAGAGAGATCAGCAACTTCGTATTTTAAATATGGTTCAGGACAAGAAAATAAAAAGAGTAAGAAAATAAAGTTGAATAAATGTTTGAAAGACCTCATATTCCCCCGAATAAGACAAGCAAAAGCTGCCCGAAGGCAGCTCTATAAAGACTATTTGTCGATTAAATGTTGGATAGCTGGATAAGTCCACTTTCCATACATTCCAGTCTCTGGATCTTTTTCATATCCAGTATCTTTGTTCAAATTCCATTGACAAAGAACCCACTCATCACCCCATACATTGAAGGTCTGATTGATAAAGCCAAAGGCACTAACCATTAACCCTACATTAGCAGAGACTCCAAACTGGAATTGATAAGATCCTACATACATCTGTTCCCATCTGTCTGCAACAGACAATTCTGGATCAAGATTTATAGGATTAGAAGAAGACGCTACAACTGCATTAAATCTTGCGAACTGAGATACGTTGATTTGAACACCAACAACACCATAGAATAGGATTCCAGCTGTCTCAGTCAAAGTTACACTTGCATTGAAGTTAATATCAGCATTTGCACTATGGAACTCTGGCTTAGAGAACTTAGCATGAGAAAAATCTTCCCATTCTGCATCTGCAGAAAGCTTCTGTCCACCAACTCTGATACTTGTGAACTGGCTAAATACAACAGAAGCAGTTGCCTCAACACCATAACCTACAGTCAAATCAACTCTAAAGATTGGTTGCAATATGATAGGAACTGGTCCTGCCATAATTGTAATAACACCATAATTGATATTGAACAATGGGATAGTGTGTGAACCTCTGAATTCAACTCCACCTTCGATAATCATGTTAGTCTGAATATCAGCACCTAAATCAATAACAGCTCTCTGTGTCTTGAATTTCTCAATCTGTAGATCTAGATTGATTGCTGGCTTGATCTTCATCTGACCACCGATTGTCAATTTAAGAACATCACTAACATGGATTGGAGAATCCTTGTAAGCCTCATCCTTAATCAAATCCTCAATCTTTGTAACAACATTCAAAGAACCTAGATCAATTGAATAATCGCCTGACCAAGAGATTGCTCTTGAATTTGTAACACCATCTAACGGAACAATTTCAACAATATCATTGTTTGTTAGACCATAAGACTGAGATACACTTGCACTCTGCAACGCATCTTCTAGTAGACCATTAGAACACTTTAAAGTAACTGTTCCATTGCCGTTATCTGTAGCAGACTCTATCTTGTATAATCTACCACCAGCAACAGCATCGTCATCTAGGATGATGTGAGAGCCAACTGCGAATTCTGACACACTACCACTTAATACTACAGTATCAAATTCTCCTGCGTCAGCAACCTGGATACCTCTACTGTTACCTTGAAAAATCTGAGTGTCACTAGCTGGAACCGCATTATCAATACTTAACGTATCAGGTGTTGCGCTACAACCAAAAACAAACAGAATAACAAGAAACAGTGCACTTGGAATAAATCTTTTCATGTATTCCCCCGTATTTTTAATTTGGGATTTAACCCTTATATAATTATCAGCTAGATATTTACATAAGTCAACGTTCCTTTTGATAATTAGCAAATAAATAACAATAAACAAACAAATCAATTCACATAAGTTCAAAGAATGCGCAATTTTTTTAGATACATTAAAAAAACAAATGTGTTTTGCGCAAATTCATTTCCCCCTAAATCATGGATAAAATGCCCACATTTCTGGAGTATTAGCAACATTTACAACACCCGATCCATTGCGTTTAATCTGATAAGGATAATTTATATGTGTCCATGAAAAACCAGGGACAGCCTTACGAGCCCAAAGATAATCAAACTCAGCCTTCATAGTGCAATGCTCTGAATGTGTACAGACTCCATCGCCAAATATACAAGGTCCACCAACCGCATCAGCCTTCGTAGAATCAATATGCATGTGATAACGAATCTCTCCAGGATAGAATCCTGAAATCTCTAAGAACTCAGAAGCTCCACTCTCTGCACTCCTAGCTGAAATTCTAACAGAACGCCAATTCTCATCAACACCCCAAAAATTTCTATTCTGATAATATAAATCTGCTAATAACCCATTAATGGTCAAGTATCTTGGTCTAATGCCTTGCAATACATATCCACGACTATAGTCTGTATCCCAATGGTTATTATACCCAGCAAGGTATCCGCCAAAGACATTCCCACGTGTCCAACTATTATCAGACCACGTACTACCAGGCTCATGAAGAGGAACAAGAGATTTAACCTCGGGATCCTCTTCATTTCTAGTATATGTGGCTTCCACACTAAAAGCATGATAAATTGACCTATTTATCTCTGCAATCCACTCTTCATCTGTTAAATCCCGCGCTCCCATAATCGAGCCGACCTGCTGTCCATACTCTCTAACCCCTTCAACTTCAATATAAGGTCTTATCCAGAAATAATTTTGTTGAACAGGTGCCTTATTTACAGAATCCCCAACAGTATATAAATTAACTGTCAGGTCATATGTAGCTTTGACCTTTGAAAAATCATTATATGTGGAACCTAATATTCCAGGATTATCAGAATATGCGTGATAGAGTTCATATCCATCTACGCCTTCGGAATTATTCCAACTAACAGAGATAGTATCAAAGCTACTCTTTACCGAAGCATTAAACTCATCTATCAGGGACATCCTGTAAAGCACAACCTCTTGCGAATATCCTGTCTCAAATAGGAATCCACCTGATTCTGCAAATGCTTTCACTCTGTAAACGTGATAATTATAATCTTCTATGAAATATGTTAAATCATCCTCGACCTTTGCTAGAAACTGGAAATCACCACTCTTTCCCTTTCTATAAACTTCATAATAGTCAGCTCCTGTAACACTCTCCCACCGCAATGGATATACTGCTTCGTTGTTCTGAACAAAACGGATATCAGCCTCTTCTGATGGAGTCTCCTTATCGAGTATAACCGGGCTCTTCATCACATAAAATCGTCGATTTATCTCGCTTCGATTGTCTTTGCTAAGCAAATAATAGGTCATGAACTCCTTTTCCTCATCAAAGTTAAAGAGATTCTCCTCAACCTTAGCATCTTCAACAATCTGGTGAATAGAGTCACGATCAAAATACAAGTCATCAAAATAATTAGAAGAAAGCTTACAGATGTCTACATCCTCATCCGCAAAATAGGAAGAGGATGCCTTATCGTAGACCTGATAATTAAGAATTTGTTCTGGTTCACTATCAGCATCAATCCTAATTCCGTAATATGAAATTCTTGAAATAAGATCAGACGGAGCAGTGCTATTATCAGTATATGATACAGGAAAAGTTAACTCTAACCAATCTATGAAGCTCTGCTTAGGATCCGCAGGGATATCTTGTCCAACAATCTTAAAATCCTGGCTTATTGCAATCTTCTTAACCTCAGGAAACTCAATATCAGGTCTAATTCCATCAATTATGCGAACCTTCCTCTCAACCGGTTCTGATTTATTCCCTGACATATCTTCAAAAATATAGGAGATTATATACTCCTCACCTATCACACCAGAGTCAATCGACGAGACAGGGGTCTTAATTCCATCTACAATCTTGAAATATGTTATTGTAACCCAACGATAAAAATCATCCTTAATCCGACTAGCTAAATCAGGATCGCCCTCATCAATTAGTAAAAAATCATTAGGTCTCTCTATAAAATCCAAGTTCTGTTTAAGATGGATAACCTCAGATTCTTGAAGATTATAATTATAATTCTGAGACTGAATAATATTGGGCTTTAAAACCACTACTGGAGGCAGGGCATCGAGAACTCTGATAGTTCTTGAGAGTATAGCAACATTACCATCTGAGTCTGTCGCAGAATAATAAATTTTATACTCTCCTGGAAGATTCCTAACCTCTCCTGAAATAAAGATAGAAGATTCTCCAAGCATTCCATCTTCTTCATCAATAGCAGTTATTCCATATTCTGTATATTCATTTACTCCAGCCTCTAACACCACGAAGGACCCATCTGCTAGGGTGCCGTCTTCTCCAGTCGGATAAGGCTTCAACGTCAGTGACGGCGCCTTCCCGTTATTTGTAACAAAGACAAAACGTTGAGCTGTAGCTGAGTAACCATGAGAATTTATCGCAATATACTGAATCAAAAATACCCCGGGACTTGATGTATCTACAGAAGAGACTAAATTTTCATTTATAGGTTCAAACCCCTCAAAATATCTAACTAAGATGTGATTCGGGGGCAATTCTCCCTCGACCTCATCTAAGATGATATAACCTGGTTCATTATATCTTGAATTTAATGGTAAAGAGATCGCTCCATCACCTAGAAGTGTTATCTGCGGTGGTTTACCTGAGGATTGGTTCAAATCCTTCACAATGACTGTAACTTCAAGATAACTAACCTTGCCAGCAGAATTTGTCAAAGAGTAGACTAATTTGTACTCTCCGGGAGTATTAACATTGTAAGAACCAGAGACAAGCTTAGCGTTTTTTCTAAGATATTCCTGGCTATCTTTCTCATCGCTAAAAACTAAAAATGATGAGACATCTAACTGCTGCCCTGGATAAATATAAAAAACAGTGGGTAATCCACCTTTGAGGGCAATACCTGGTTCTGTCCTACCACACGAAAAAAAAGCGACAAAAACTAAAAAATATAATATTTTTTTCATAACTTTTAAATATTATCTCACGATATCTGTTTCCGCAATATCAAATCAGTAAATTCAGAAAAAACACAGAGAATTCTAACAGTTTTAACTTTTTTATTTTGAAAAATCAGATTATTATTGTTTTATGTTGAACAAAAAGATTTATCAAATTTTAATCCTAGTTGCGATATCATCCATTGCAATTTCATGTTTCCCTGAAAAGAAGGTTCCAATTGTAAATAACCTAGAGGTTACAGGCGGAGAGATTACAGACAACAACAAGTATATAAATTCAACTTTTTACCTAATAAAACTTGATGAAGGCGCAACTGCATTCTCAATTACGCCAGATGCTATCTCCCCAACTGAGGATGTTGTGTCAGTTATAGTAGAAGATAGTCAAGGTAACTCTACAGAATATCAGAACAACCAGACAATTGAGTTCTCTGATATTCAAGAGGGGGTTAGCTATTACAAGATATATTTTGTGACAGCTCCATATAGCTATCTGACAATTATTAAGATTGTAAATGGAAATGATCTGTTGATAAATGAGGTCGGTTCGGTTGTCTACTCGAACGGCTCTCCATGGCTTGAGATCTATAATCCAACTGATCGCGACATCGATTTATCTGAATACACTATAGAGTCTACATCTAACACACAATTGACTTTTTCCCAAAAACTACCAGAGAGGGTAATTAGGGCTGGTTCACATCTTTTAATCAGATCCAAGACTAGCTCAAAGCAGGTTAGTAATGATTTTGTTCTATATATTGGTAAGACAGAATTCTACCCGATGTGGTATAATAGCGGCTTTGTTAAGATAAAAAAAGGGCCTGTAACTGTCGATTTCGTAAAATTTGGAAGCTCCAATGCTAAACCGGATTTTGTCTCTGAGTGGGAGGAGGATGTTACGATTGAGATTGGTTCGACTCCAAATCTTAGCGAAGGCTCTAGTATAGGGCGAAATATCGAGTCAATAGATACAAATGTGGCTTCAGATTTTCAGATATTCGCAATGGCCACTCCTGCGGGACAAAATGATATTACAGATCCGACTGATTCTGATAATGATGGAATTCCTGATTGCGCAGAGGCTGAGGCTGGATCTACATATGCTGGAATTCCTCTTTATGAATATGGAGCAAGGGTCGGAGTAAAAGATATCTTCCTACACATCGATTACATGGATTCAGATAACCTTGGAATTATTCCAACCGAAGAGGCTATGCAAAAGATTCGAGCTGTATTTGAGGATTATGATGGGGAGGAGTATAAAATCCATATAGATGTGGGCAACCTCTTCTCTTCAACTATTAACCAATCAAGGTTCAATTATAGTGGGGAGTCTCACAGAAGGCCTTACCTGCGGGAAATTGACATAGATTACGACTCTAGCCTCACTACAATTCATGAATACAAGGCAAAGTTTCTTGATCCACGGAAGGTTCCAATTGTACATTATGTACTTTTTGCTGATACCTACAAGACCAATGTCTCTGGAGTTGCAGAATTATATGGTAACGATGTAATTATATCGCTTGGACCATTTGAACTAACTGACGAAGTTGCAAATGGCAAGACAGCAGAGCAAAATCGTAACAAGCGAAGGAATATCCAGGCATCTACTCTTCTACATGAATTAGGTCATAACTTTGGTCTCAGACATGGAGGCGATGTGGACACGAACTTCATGCCAAATTATTTTAGCACAATGAATTACCTCTACCAGCTAGAAGGGCTAGCCGATCCAGCTGATCCAAATGCTGGAGATAGGTTCTACAGATATTCAGATGTCTATAAAGAAAAAAACGTACCGATAAACTATCTATCAATTGTCAATAGAGAAGTAAAACACCAATTAGTCTATACAACCAGCTTTAAAATTGGATACTCTAAGGGGTTAAATCTCGCAATAGATGAGACAATCATTGACGAGGGAAAAGGTCTTGGTAGCACAGATGCAAAGCCAGTAGACTACAACTTAAATAGTTCATATGACTCATCGGTTAGCTACGATATTAACTATGACGGTGCGTTCTCTTTGCTCAGCGATTTCAATGATTGGTCTCTAATCAAACTCAATTTCGCAAATACACCACAAGGTTCAATAACCAGAAATATTTCAAACATAAAGACTAGAGACCTCTTCAATGAATTTCAATATGAGATAATCGAATAGTATATAAAAAGTTGCAAGTCTTCACAGGCTTGCAACTTCTGAAACTCTCAGCAATCCGCTCTTATTTGCTGTTATTCTGTATCTAACCAATTTATTCTTCTGATCAGTGTCGCGATTATCGACTAACTCCACAATTGCTGTTATGTGATAGACTCTCTGGGTCTTAATCTTCTTCAATCCATCAGAATCAAGATAATAGACCTTTTCAAATGCCTTATCCATTCCAGCAAAAAAGCTCTCCAAATCTATCCTATTTATCTCAGTCAGCGCCGACATTCTCGAATGTCCAGGAACTAACGATGATCCATCAATCTTTATCTCATGATGAAAAGACAAAATATCTTCCCGAACTAACAATCTATCTAGTCGGTTCTTCTTATACATCCTCAGCTTAGCAACATTCTCCGGCAACTTTCTCTGGCTCGAAAAATGCACCCAATCTTTTACCCTTCCACACCTCTTCTTTGTCTTTCTGTCAAACAGGTATTGCTCGCGATCAGAGACAATCTTAGGTATAATCTTTGAAAAAAGCCGTCGAAGTGCCTCTTTAATTCTATCCTTTAACATGTAAACAAAAAGCGCAAGAAGAACCCAATAGATGGAAATTGCCTGAGTCGGAGACATACTAGAGCTCGGGCTGAGATTTTCCCCACCATCAGAACTAACACCATCGACTACACTCTCAACAACATCTGGCTGAAGCGTCCTGATATGTTCGCCAACAAACATAAGACTCAACGAGACAGCCATAGCAGCAATTGCAGCAAAACCAAACAAAAGCTCGCCAATACGCTCCGCATTCTTTGTCCGCTTCAACTTCATATACATTATGCCCTCAGCCCACTTCTTAATACTTTGTTGGCGAAAAAGATAACCCTCACACGCTAGAGTATCTTTTTGCTTAATAAAATTCGCATATCCCTGAGATTCTCTGTACGTAAGTTCCTGCGCAAGCAACTCTTGCGACTTAGCATCAAGCTCTTCGTTACCTTTAATATTTGCTGCCTTATTGATAATCCAAAGACTCCGCTCAAATGTCATGCTAAGCCCCTCATCAACCCAGTCAAATGCTTTACGCAAGACAGAATCAACTGGTTGCTGATAGAATAAATCCTTAAGGAGTTGCATTTTCTCTCGAATTTGCACAAATTCAGAAAATATCTGATGTGAAAGATCGCTCAAAGGAAAAGAATTAAGCCTCCCCTTGCGCATCGCCTTCTTAATATCCTTACTCTTCTCAATTATTCTAGCATTTGCGATATTAAAAAAAGTTTTAAGCTCATAATCGATATAGTCTATATCGAGAAAGTTCAAATCTGGGGTATCCTCAAACAGCTTTAAGATTCTAGAGTATGGGCTGACAATGCAGGTGCGATTCAAAAGATTCTCAATTGAGAGACCAGAGATCTCATACCGTATATAGGTTTTGAGTTTACTAAAAAACTTATTTAATGAAAACGTTCGAGAAGTTATGTTAAGTTGCTTCGGAATAAAAAAATAGACATTAAAGCCATATTTATTCTTAGACTTACTTGAAACTGGATAATGAAGCTTAAATTCTATCTCTTGATTTGCATGAAGGCGAACTTTACAGTCAAAACTACTCATAATTATTATATTATAACACATAGATTTTTATATTCAAGTAGAATTAAGCAGGGTGAATTATTGAATTTTTCATAAAAAAGCCTTAACATACTTCTGCGAGGTGAAAGTGTCGGGATATTATTTAGAGAGAACCAACCAGGAGTTTAAAATCGTAGCCAACCAGCTAGGGCAGATTGCTAAGAACTGCGAGTTATGTGGCAACAGATGCAGGATTGACAGATTGAATGGAGAGGTCGGGCGGTGTGGATCTTCACAGATTGAGGTGAGCAAGGTTCAATTGCATTTTTTTGAAGAACCATGTATAAGTGGGGAAAAAGGTTCTGGAACAATCTTTTTTACTAACTGCCCGATGCAATGCTGCTTCTGCCAAAACTACAAAATCAGCCAGAACTCACGCGGCAAGGTCTGCAGACCAGTAGATCTAGCACAGATTATGATTCAGTTGCAACAACAAGGAGCACACAATATAAACCTTGTCAATCCGACTCACTTTTTACATGAAATAGTGCAAGCTCTCTCTATTGCAAAAAATCTTGGACTGAATATTCCCATTGTCTATAATTCTGGAGGTTTTGAGAGTCTTGAAGCGATAAAACTCCTTGATGGCTTTATAAATGTCTACCTACCAGATGCGAAATATGCTGATAACAGCCTAGCGTTGAAATATTCAAAAATCAACAACTATGTTCAAACAAATCGAGATGTAATAAAAGAGATGAAGCGGCAGGTAGGAAACCCAATTATTGAGAATGGTATTATTGAAAAAGGGCTGATTATTCGACACTTAATTCTCCCAAACTACGTTGAGAATAGCAAAGACGTTCTGGAATGGATCGCAGATGAGCTTGGTATGACAACTTGGGTTAGCCTGATGAGCCAATACTTCCCGACCTACAAGGCGACTTCAATACCTGAGCTTAACTCAAAGATTTCAGAAGACCAGTACAATGAAGTCTATGACTTTTTTCAGGAATTAGCTCTTTTTAATGGCTATGTACAAGATTTAAGCTCGGCTTCAGATAAATATGTACCAGATTTCTAATTTTTTTTAGAAAAAATAATGGAAGTTCTGAGATTTTCAGATGATAATATAAGAATAGAGAGGAGTATCTAATGAAAAAATGTATAATTGTCTACGAATCTAATCATGGAACAGTAGAAGATTGCGTTGCAAAGCTAAAGAACCAGTTGAAATACGAAACCGAGTATGTAAAGGCGTCAAAATTTCACGATGTCTCACGTCTTGCGGATTTTGACCTAATTATTATTGGTGCTTCGATACATGCCGGAAGCGTTCAATCTAAAATCAAAGAGTTTGTTACAAAAAACCAGAATATATTAATCGACTCAGCTAGAATGGGGCTTTTTCTCTGCACATTAAGCGATAAAGAAGAGGCAGAAATATATTTTGAAAAGAATTTTTCACCTGAGTTCTTAAGCAAGGTTGAGTGCAAGGGGCTTTTTGGTGGAACTGTTCACTACGAGAGATATAATTGGTTTATCAAGTTTATGATGAAAAAAATTACAAAGTCTAGTGAGGACATTAACAAGCTTCACGAAGAAGAAATTACTAACTTTGCGCAATATTTCAATAAATAGAAGATAACTTGTGAAATCTCGCCAAGATTAAACGGGTAATAGACTCTTCAGCCTCCCAATTATCTTGGCCAAGCTCCCAAATCATAATCCCGCCAATCCCTAGATGGAAAGCCGCATCAAACTTTCGTAAAATTGTATTTTTTCCATTATAGAAATAGACTCGCTCTTGCTCTAACTGTCTTGGATTTACTTCGACATGGTGGTCTTGCTCACTTGCAAGATCCTCCGTAGTTGTAGAAATATATGCGTAGGTACGAGTATTGCTAAATTTTTCAATATTTCGTCCATAAAATGGGAGTCCGAGAACAATCTTCGAGTCAACAACGCCCCTATCCTGAAAGGTCTTGATATCTTTCAAGGAATCTGAGTAGAGCGAGTGCCTGCCGCCTCGATCATACGACATAATACCTACCCAATCGACAGCGTTAAATACCCTCAAATTCTCACGGCGGGAACCAAAGCTGTAGTGCGAGGACATCGCAATGGAGATATTCTTGCCTGGTAACAAGTCCTTAGTCTCCAGAATTAGATTAGCATAACCATCTTTCTGTTCCTGAGTCTTTGGAAATTCCCAATCAAAATCAATTCCCCCAAGATCATTTTCAAGACAATATCTGACAAGACCATCCACTAGCCTAGCCCTTTTCACATCATCTACAACAACATCCTTAAATGGAATTTTATCAGCCCAACCACCAATACAAGCAGAAGTGGAAATACCTAAATCTCCCAACCGTGCAACAAGCTCCTTTGTATTTGTGCGGGAATCAATGCCATGTGACGAGAGATTGCCATTTGAATCTGTTCCGAGGGAGAAGATTATCACATGGGTAAGCCCCTCAAGCTGAGAGACATCTATACTCTTGAACCTGTACCACGGAAGATAGCCGATGATCCTAAACTCCTGACCTTTCGGTCGGGAAAAAGTTAAGCAAGAAGAAAAACTTAAAATTATTAAAACGTATAGGATTATCTTTTTCATAAATATAACAGCCCACTCCCAGAATTTATCATAGAATACAATGAAATTTAGCACTTTGCAAGAATTTTTGTCAACATAAATGGGAAAGGGGAAAACGGTGTACTCACGCGAAGACTCGAAGAAGACTCGAAGAAGAAGGTCTCACGCGAAGACGCGAAAGCGCGAAGAAGAAGAGAAGGAGGAAAAGAGGTGGAGTTTTAACCGCCCGCAGCTACGCTGCTAGATAAACGCAGATAAACGCAGATAATATAGGAGACATCGATGAGAAGTATGAGAAATAGGACCTATCCAATCGCAAAAATTATAATAAGTTTCATAGACATAGAGACTCTACAATTATGCAAAGATTTACAGTATCTAAAAGCAATGGGATTAGTTCTTCGAACTAATCCCCAACAAAATATCCCTAGCTAATCCTCTCCCATATTTCTTTTAAATTTCTTCTCTTCATCTGCGTGTATCGAGCGCAGCGGGCGGTTCAAAATTCTTATTAGTTCTCAAGTGCGTGGAGGGCGAAGGCGTATGCGCCAATTGCTATTGCTTCGCTTGTTCCAATCTTTGAGATGCCAACGCCGGTTCGTTTCTCAGAATCGTAGATGACTTTCTTATCTGATTTAGGGACTGAGATCTCTTTTGCTGCACCAGTTAAGAAGCCTTTGACATCTACGTCATCTTCAAGATTGTAGACTTTTGCCACAACTCTTGAAAATTTCGCACCATTTGTCAATACATATGGGGAGTTCATCCTCTCTACAGCTTTTTTCAAGAATAATTTATGTGCAGCAGATACTCCACCACCAATTACTGCAAGGCTATCTGTCAAGATTAAGACCTTAGCTAAAGCATCACCAAGCGCTTCGCCCATCATCTCGAAGGCTTTGATTGCTGCAGCCTTATCGCCCTTCTGAGTACCAAGACCAATATCGTAGATATCTTTTGGCTCTGGAGCCTCTTCAGCAGAGATTCCTGCAGCCTCAGCATAAAATTTCTTGACAGCTCGAATAGATACTGCCTCTTCAATATTTCCAGATGGATCATGGCAATTTGCAAGCAACCAGCCTTCTCCACCACTTGAATTATCACCACTAAGCAAAACATTATCTATAACAATACCAACACCAAAACCAGTACCAAGTGTAATTCCTACTAGATTCTTAAATCTCTTTGGACTTCCAGCCTTCTCTAGCATCTGATTGACCTCAGGCAAGAATCCAGCGATTGCTTCGCCATAAGCGTATAAATCACCATCATTGTTGATAAATACTGGTATGCCAAAGTAATCTTCAAGCATTGGACCAAGCGCAATTCCTCCTCGAAAGGCTGGCAGATTGGGCAGATCTCCAATAATTCCGTTAGGGTAATCTGCCGGGCCAGGAAAGGCAAAACTGATTGCTACAGGCTTATCTGTCAGTTGATCCTTGACCTTCTGAAAACCATCCACAAGAGAGGAGATACATCGATCTAAATCATCTGCATTTGAAGGCATTCGGATTGGGTTAACAATCTCCTTGCCGCCTTGAATCGCAGAAAAGACAAAGTTTGTCCCCCCTGCATCAAGTGTCATAACAACTCTATCATCAGAATAAATATTCATATCTTAAGCCTCTTTCTTCTTACCTTTTGCAAGTACAACAAATGCAACACCAGCAAGGAAGACTAACAAGGCAATCGGCCATAGAAAGCCGTAAACAACACCAATCTTTGTAGCTCCTTCTGCTACGCCCTTATTTACAGCATCAGTAATTGCAGCCATAGCAAGAGGAACAATAGCACCACCAATAATTGCAGTTACCATCAGACCAGAAATCTCATTCTGATAATTTGGTCTATCATCAATTGTAATTGAGAATATCAATGGGAAAATATTTGCAAGTCCAAGACCAGCAACAACTAGTGCAATCCAAGTAAATACCTGACTTGAAGTAATCAAGAATCCGCAGAAACCAATTAAAGCCACAACAGTTGTAACGATAAAAAACTTCTTAGGATCTACCTTACCAAGGATAAATCCACCAACAATTCTTCCAACAATCAAACTAGACATTGCAGCAACAGTTGCAAGTAAACTAATATCATTTAATCCAATCTTTATAAAAAAATCTAAAATCTTACTTTGTTTTTCTGCAGCAACCAAGCTAAGGTCATTTAATCCATGAATATTCCCAAGATATGTAGCAGCATTTGCAAATAGACAGACCTCAATACCAACATAGATAAAGATTGAAAGTGTCATAATTGCAATATATGGATCTGCTAGCGCTTTAAAAGATGTTCCAAAGGTAGTAGGTTTAACCTTCGCATCAGCCTTCTCCTTGATATTTAAAGCTAATAACCAGATACCTGTCACAAGAAGAACAGCACCAAAGATAGGAAACATAATTCTCCAAGAATAACCTCTATTCAACCAACCAGCCTCTCTTGTAATCAAAAGAGCTGCAAGAAGAGGAATCAACGCAGTAGACAGTGTTCCAATAGACTTAATTCCCTGAGCTATAGACAAATTCTTAGAGAACTTACCTTCAGCAGAGACATCTCTCATGATAGGATTACCAGAAACCTGTAGCATAGCAGCACCAGCACCCATCAACAATAACGCAATAGACGCAGTATAAACATTAACCTCTACGCCGATCATTCCAACAACCATTCCAGCAACAGCTGTGAACAATCCTAGAGAGAGAACAAATGCCTTGCCCTTCTTATACTGAACAATACCCATTGGGATTGCTAGCAGACCAAACATTCCAAAAGTCAATGTTGTTGTAACAAGAGTTGCAACAGTACTGCTTAGACCAAAAGAAGTCTCAAACAAACTTTTTAAAGGACCACCGAGATCCCCAAAACCCATACATAAAAACGCTAATAATATTGGATAAACTTTCTTATTCAAAATAACCTCCGAAAAATCATTTTTCTTGATTTTACCACACAAGTGAAAAATAAGCATTAAAAAAATATTAACTTTCTCGCAAAAACTTAATCCATCTGCAAGGTTTTCTTAGCTACAACACAAATAACATCGCCGCGGTTAAATCGCTTTGCATAACGGTCAGCTAACTTTTTTACAAACCTCAACCTTGAATCTATCGGGATAAATCCCCACGACTCCTGGAACTCTATCTGAAATCCATGATCTCTCAACAAGGCTTCTAGTGTCTTCTTGGAAAAAAGTTGAAGATGATCCGGAATTGCAGATCTCCACTGCTTACGAAAAAGCCTGAACCCTGGCGAATCAATCCTTGGTGTCGTCACAATTATGGTTCCGCCTGGTGCAAGTACTCTAACAACCTCAGCTACGAAGCCACGCACATCCTTGAGGTGTTCAATTAAATGCGAGAAATGAATCACGTCGAAGAAATTATCTTCGAAGCCAGCCTCTTCAAGTGTAGTATTTATTACATTCACATGGTTCTTCTCAACCGCATACTTCGCCGACTCTTCGCACAGCTCGATGCCATACTCAGCAAAGCCAAGTTTCTTGACATAGGCAAGCAAAAGTCCAGTAGCGCAGCCAATATCCAGGAATTTTTTCCCATTTGCAGGAAAGTACTGTGACTCGAAGCCAATATCTTTTAAAGTGAATAATTGTAGCTTAAAGAAATTTTCATGATTATTGACCTCGTATTCGAAGTAGTTCTCATCATAGCGGTCAAGAAGATGTTCAAACACAGGCTGGGAATTCTGATAGATTAAATCGCAATTTTTACATTTAACATAGTTAAATTTGCCCATATTCATAAATTGTTTGGGATTATTGCTGTCACAGACTGGACAGTTCATAGACTCGTAACTCTCATTCTCGCGCAGATTGTTGCGCATATACAAGTCTTCTTTTAGATCAGCCATCTTATACTCCTCATAGTTACTAATCGGAGTATAAGCGACTTCTATAAATCTTTGAGAGATTTTTATTTGAAAAAATTTACTTTACCAAGACAGCCTTGATTCTTCGCACACCGGCAGAAGAGGATTGCTCTTTCTGAATCTTGAATTTTCCCATGTCGCGAGTATTTGCAACATGTGGACCACCGCAGACCTCTTTCGAGAAATCACCAACCGAGTAGACCTTGACCTTTGATTCATATTTTTCACCAAAAAAAGCTAATGCTCCGGCAGCTGTAGCCTCATCAAGTGTCATAACTTCCTCCACAACATCAAGTTCCCGAGCAATCTGCTGATTAACAATTGCCTCAACTTCGGCAAGCTGCTCAGCACTCATCTTATCTGGATGGGCAAAGTCAAATCTCAATCGCTCAGCTGTAATATTACTTCCCTTCTGTTGAACATGCTCGCCGAGAACCATTCGCAGTGCTTTGTGGAGCAGGTGAGTAGCAGTGTGCAATGCAGTTGTCATCTCAGAATTATCAGCAAGACCACCCTTGAAGACCTTATCGGAGCCTTTCTTTGATGCCTCTTGATGCTTCTTGAAAGCCTCATCAAAGCCCTCTTTGTCAACAGTCATTCCGTTTTCAGCTGCAAGCTCTTCTGTTATTTCAAGTGGAAAGCCGTATGTATCATATAAATTAAAGGCAATTCGCCCTGGAATAATCTTCTTTGGATTTCTCATCAAACCCTCAAGCTTCTTCTCAAACTCATGAAGCCCTTTCTGCAAAGTAGATCTAAACTTCTCTTCCTCTTTTGCAATCTCAGCAAAGATAAAATCCTTATTTGAAAGAATAATAGGATACGGTTCCTTGTACATCTCAAGCACAATATCTGCAAGTTGATTCAAGAATGCTCCTTCGATTCCAAGTATTCGACCATGTCGAATTGCCCTACGCAGTAGCCTTCTTAAGATATAGCCTTGTCCAACGTTTGAAGGAGATACTCCCCTCTCGTCACCAAGGATAAAGACAGAAGTCCGGGTATGATCTGCTATTATTCTGATAGATTTATCAAGAACCTCATCATCTCCGTAATTTTTTCCAGAAATTTCCTGAATTTTTGCAATTATTGGAGTAAAGACCTCAGTCTCATAGACTGATTTCTTGCCTTGAATCATAGCAATTGTACGTTCGATTCCCATTCCAGTATCAACGCACTTTCTTTCAAGCGGAAGATATGTTCCATCTTTCTGCATATTGTACTGCATAAAGACATCATTCCAGACCTCGAAGTATTTACCACAAGAGCATGCCCCAGGCGCACACTTATCAGAGCAAGGCTCCTTGCCAGTATCAATAAACATCTCAGTATCAGGGCCACATGGACCAGTCTCACCAGCAGGACCCCACCAGTTATCTTCCTTTGGAAGAAAATGTATTCTCTCTCTTGGCAATCCCAAAGAGGTCCAGACCGCAGCAGACTCCTCATCTCGAGGTGCGACCTCGTCGCCAGCAAAGACTGTAACAGAGAGACGGTCTAAAGGAAACCCCAACCATTTAGGTGAGGTCAAAAATTCAAAGCTCATCTTGATCGCTTCTTCCTTGAAATAATCACCAAGCGACCAGTTTCCTAGCATCTCAAAAAAAGTCAAATGGCTAGGATCTCCAACTGCATCGATATCACCAGTCCTGATACATTTCTGGTAATCAGTAAGACGAGATCCAGATGGATGCTCTTGTCCAAGCAAATAAGGCACAAGTGGGTGCATTCCTGCAGTTGTAAACAAGACTGTAGGATCATTCTCAGGTATCAAACTCTTTCCAACGATTTCAACGTGGTTCTTTGATACAAAAAAGTCAATATATTTTTTTCTTAATTCGTTAGCTGTCATAATATAGATAATATTTTACATAGAGAAGATTGTCAAGATAGAGGAGAAAGTTATGAATATATTGAAAATTCATTTTAAAAAATAAGAATCATAACAATGGTTGTTTTTTACTATGTCAAGCTCAGGCGAAGGGGTCCAGTCCAGAATCACACTATTTTATTCTCTCTAGAAACTCTTCAAAGGAATTTGCATCTAGAGCAAAATCAAATATTTCATCTATGCTGTAACTCCCAGAATCTTTTAGAATCCCAGAAAGATCTGGTTCTTTGTAATTGAACCTCTTGACTAATAATTTATAGAGAAGCTCGGTTTTAGCGTCTAAAAGACCTTCTTTTTTGCCTTCTAAAAGACCTTTTTGTTCGCCTTCTAAGAGCCCTTCAAGCTTACCCTCTTGAAGCCCCTGATCATAACCAGATTTCTCGATGTATTTCATCTCTAATTGGAAATCAAGCTTCCTTAAA
>JAFGXN010000094.1 GCA_016936615.1 Spirochaetales bacterium
ATCGATAAATTATCTTGCAAAATTGACTAGGGCAATGGATAGTGCAAGCTACGAGGAAATTTTTGACATTATAAATACACTTTTAGCTACAATTCCTTATGATATTCATCTCCCCTACGAGAAATATTGGCAGACTGCGTTCTATCTAATTTTCACTGTTCTAGGCTTTAGAACTACTGCTGAGCTTCGAACATCGCTTGGTAGGATTGATGCTGTGATTACAAGTAGCAAGCATATCTACCTCTTCGAGTTTAAATTGCTTAAAAAAGGGACAACAACCCGACGACTACTCAAAGAGGCAGCACGGCAGATTAACGAGACTGAGTATGCGAAGAGGTTTGCTTGTGATAGTAGACAACTGCACAAATTGACTGCTGTATTTGATGAGAAGGATCGGAAGTCGATTATTAAGTGGAAAATTGTAGTATAGGAAGCAGGTCTCACGCGAAGCCGCGAAGGAGCGAAGGGGATTAGTTCAGAATGAACTAATCCGTCCTGCCAGGGCAATTCGCCAGAATTGCTAAGCAGGATAAGCAGGGATTAGTTCGAAGAACTAATCCGTCCGACGAGGGCAGTGCGAGAGAAATTAAAAACGAAGAATATAAGTAAAATAGATTGAGAAATGCAGTGCACTGCCAGGAGGACAAGCAGGGATTAGTTCGAAGAACTAATCCATACGAAGTGGTCAGTGCGAGAGAAATAAATAACGAAGAATAAAAGTAAAGTAGATTGAACAATTCTGTGCACTGCTAAGCAGATGTATAGATTGTTACTCCGCATCGGTCGATGTGTTCTAGGAGTGATATGTTGTCGATTTCTGAGTAGTTTATAAGGTCAACTCTTTGGATTATGTTGGATTCTTCTAGTTGGTTGGAGAGTTTGCGGATTGTGAAGATGTCTAGGTTTGTTCCGTAGAGGGAGATGTCTATGTCGCTTGTGGGTTTGAAGTTCCCTTTAACGCGCGAGCCGAATAGTACTGCTTTGGATATTCTTTTTGTAGCAGCTATGTTTTTTATTATTTCAGAAAGCGTGGATGTGGTTAGTCCGAAGGTTTCAGCTTCCATTTATTTCCTCCAATAGGCGGTTGTAGAGTTTGTTCATTTCGGGGATGTATGTTGTTCGGATTTTGTCAAAGATTTGGTTAGCTGTTTCTAGATTGTAGGTGTGGCTCATCAAGTTTCGGCTGTCAACTATATCAAACCATGTAGCTGGATTTGTTATGTAGCCGACTTCAAATGCTTTGCGGAAAGTGCTTCGTGGGGTTATTGTCTCGAGGATTATTCCGTCGAACTCGAGTTTGTCTTTTAAGGTCTTCCAGCAGAGTTCAAATGTGTATTCGAAGCGTTGGATTGCTCCTTCTTTTTCTAGTTGGGATAAATCTTCATGGTTGTAGTTTGGAATCTCTGCTAGCAGAGCGAAGGCTTTCGAGAAATTGTAGAATCTTTGTTTCCATCTGATGTCGTTATCTGACATTTTTACCTCAATTTATTATAAGGCGGAAGTTCTGGAAAATCAATTAAAAGGTGTGTGGGGGGAGGAAAAAGTTTAATTTCAGAGCTCCCCTTTGTTTGCTCTGTTTTTTTCTTTATTCCTTATGAACAAATTAATAACGAGCGAGGGTTGTGTCTTATATGCTTTTTTGTGAAATATTTTTTGGAAAAGGGTGGGAAAAAGAGTTAAAATTCCTTTTTTCCTCTTGCATTATGCCAGATTGGGTTGTATACTTGTTCAAAATATGAACAAGTAAAGGGTAAAATGACAGAAGAATTTGAGGTGCTTCAGCAGATAAATAATGACTCGGGTGTTAAGCAGCGGGATATTTCAGCAAATACTGGGATGTCGCTGGGGGCTGTGAATTTGGTTATTAAGAGTCTTGTGAAGAAGGGGTATCTGACTGCGAAGAGGATAAATAGTAGGAATATTAAGTATCTTGTTACGCCTTCGGGGCTTGAGATGCTTAGCCGAAAGACCTTTAATTATTATAAGAAAACTGTCTTTATTGTTCGCGAATATCAGCAAAAGGTTGATTTAATGGTTGAAAGAATTGCGCAAGATGGGTATGATTCGGTAAGAATAATTGGTGTTTCTAGTCTGGAGTTGTTGCTTGAGAATAGTTGTCGTAGGTATCGACTGGAGTTTTTGAGCGAGGAACTTGAGGGGAGAAATACTTGCCTTGTCTATTCTGAGGATTGTTTGGATCAGGGTGGTTCTGATAGTTATTATTTAAAGGATATTTTGTAAAGGGAGAGTATTTATGAAAGGTATTGTATTAGCCGGTGGTACTGGTTCGCGGTTGTGGCCTTCGACTTTGCCAGTTTGTAAGGCTTTGTTGCCTGTCTATGATAAGCCTATGATCTATTATCCTGTCTCTACGCTTATGCTTGCGGGGATTAAGGATATTATTATTATTTCTACGCCGGAGGATACTCCGAGGATTGAAGCTCTGCTTGGTGATGGTTCGTCTTTGGGGGTTAAATTTAGTTATCGGGTTGAAGAAGAGCCTAGGGGAATTGCTCAGGCATTTTTTATTGCAGGAGATCTTATCGAAAATGAAAAAGTTGCTCTTATCTTTTGTGATAATATCTTCTATGGGCATGATTTTTCTTCAAAACTGAAAAATCTTAGTTTGCGAAAAAGCGGGGCTACTATTTTTGGATACCATGTAAAAGATCCTAGACCTTTCGGAGTTATTGAGTTTGATGAGAATAAGAAGGTTCTTAGCCTTGAAGAGAAGCCGTCAAAACCTAAATCCAATTGGGCTGCTGTAGGGCTCTATTTCTATGATGAAAAAGTTCTTGATTATGCACGCTCTCTGAAACCTTCAGCAAGGGGCGAATTAGAAATTACTGATATAAATAATATTTACCTTTCCAACAATGATTTATCTGTTGAATTGCTGGGTCGTGGTTATGCCTGGCTGGATACTGGTTCTCACGAGACGTTGTTAGAAGCTTCTAATTTTGTAAGTATGATTGAGAATAATCAAGGAGTGAAGATTGCTTGTCTGGAAGAGATAGCATGGAGAAAAGGCTATATTTCTGATGAACAGTTGAGGAGCCTGGCGAAAAAACTTGAGAAATCTAGTTATGGTGAATATTTGAAGGCGATGTTGGAGGGTTTTTTGATAGTTGAGTAGTTTATGTGCTCTCGAAATTTTTCTTTTGAAAAAGTCGTAATAATTTTATCTATAATGATTGTTAGAAATAATAGGAGAAATAAATGAAAAAAGCATTTATAACTGGAATCACTGGACAAGATGGTTCTTATTTAGCAGAGTTTTTGTTGGAAAAGGGGTATGAAGTTCATGGGTTGAAGAGACGAGCCTCTTCTTTTAATACAGAGAGAATTGATCACTTATATAGAGATCCTCATGAAAAAGACGTAAAGTTTTTTTTACATTATGGTGATATGACAGATTCTTCTAATTTGATTAGATTAATTAAAGAGATAGAGCCTGATGAAATATATAATCTTGCTGCACAAAGTCATGTTAAGGTCTCTTTTGAAGTTCCAGAATATACTGCTGATACTGATGGTATTGGTACTTTGCGGTTGTTGGAAGCAGTACGATTTCTTGGTTTTGAACGGAAAACAAGAATATATCAGGCATCAACATCTGAGTTGTATGGAAAGGTTCAAGAAATTCCTCAGTCTGAAACAACTCCTTTTTATCCACGATCTCCTTATGCCGTTGCTAAATTGTATGCTTTCTGGATAATAAAAAATTATCGCGAGGCGTATAATATGTTTGCTGTTAATGGTATTTTATTCAACCATGAATCAGAAAGACGTGGGGAAACTTTTGTTACTAGAAAAATAACTTTAGCTGTAGCTAAGATATTTTTAGGAAAGCAGGATAAATTATATTTAGGAAATTTAGATGCGTTAAGAGATTGGGGATATGCAAAAGATTATGTTGAATGCATGTGGTTGATGTTGCAGCATCATACTCCCGAAGATTTTGTGATAGCTACAGGAGAATATCATACAGTTAGAGAGTTTGTATCTTTGTCTTTTAAAGAATTAGGAATAGATATAAAGTGGGAAGGAGAAGGAATTTCAGAGAAGGGTATAGATTCAAGTACCGGGAAAGTTTTGGTTGAGGTTGATCCGAGATATTTTAGACCTACAGAAGTTGATCAATTACTTGGAAATCCTTCTAAAGCAAGGGAATTATTAGGATGGAATCCTACAGCAACTTCTTTCAACGATCTAATAAAGATAATGATTCGCTCAGATCTTAAGCTTGCTCAAAATGAAGAGTATATAAATAAAAATTTTGATTAGGGGACTTTTATGAAAATTTTAATAACTGGTTCTACTGGCTTGGTTGGACGGAATCTTTCTGAGAAGATCTCTTCTTCTTATGAATTATTGTTGCCAAAACATTCTGAATTAGATTTAACAGATTATAATGCTGTATATAGTTATTTTTCCGAGAATAAGCCTGATTTCATTATTCATTGTGCTGGTAAAGTCGGAGGGATTCAAGCAAATATTCAAGAACCTGTTTCCTTCTTTGTAAATAATTTAGATATGGGTCGCAATGTAGTGTTAGCATCATGGCGTTTGGGCATAAAGAAGCTTATTAATTTAGGTTCGTCTTGTATTTACCCTCGAAATTACATTAACCCGTTAAAAGAAGAATATCTTTTAAAAGGTGAGCTTGAGCCTACTAATGAAGGATATGCTTTGGCAAAGATCTCTACAATTAAGCTTTGCGAGTATATTTCAAAAGAAGACTCGTCGTGTCAGTATAAAACTCTTATTCCTTGTAATCTGTATGGATCATATGATAATTTCCATCCATTGAAGTCTCATATGATTCCTGCTGTAATTCGAAAAATTGACGAGGCAGTAACACATAATGAGTCGGTTGTAGAAATCTGGGGAGATGGAGAAGCTCGTAGAGAATTTATGCATATTGATGATCTTGTTATGGCGATTGAGTTTGTGATTTCAAATTATGAAAATATTCCAAATGTCATGAATGTTGGGACAGGTCGTGATTTTTCAATAAACGAGTATTATTCAGCTGTTGCTGATGTTATAGGATATTCAGGTCGATTCTCTCATGATTTATCTAAACCTGTTGGGATGGCTCGCAAGGTTGTAGATGTTTCTCTTGCGTCAGGATGTGGTTGGGAATCAAATATTTCATTAGCTGAAGGTTTGAAAGAAACATATTTGTATTATTTGAGAGAAGTGAAGGAGAAACAATATGATAGATTATAGGTTGGCAAGTAGTTCTTGGGGGAATGAAGAAATCGATGCAATCAATAGTGTAATTAAAAAAGGTATGTATTCAATGGGAGATTGTGTTAAAGAATTCGAATCTGATTTTTCACGATTTTTTGGTTGTAAATATTCTGTTATGGTTAGTTCCGGATCTACTGCAAATTTAATAATGATAGCGTCTTTGTTTTATAAAAAAGAAAATCCTTTAAAAAGAGGAGATACTGTTATTGTTCCTGCTGTTTCGTGGTCAACTTCATACTATCCGTTGTATCAGTATGGGTTGAAAATAAAGTTTGTCGACATTGATCTTGAAACGTTAAACTATGATCTTAAAAATTTGATTTCTGCTGTGACTCCTGACGTAAAAGCTATTTTGGCTGTAAATCTTTTGGGTAATAACAATGATTTTTCCGTAATTTCAAAGATAGCCCATGACAATAATATTTACCTACTTGAGGATAATTGTGAGTCTATGGGATCTTCTTTTAATGGTAAATTTTCAGGGACTTATGGTCTTATGGGAACCTTTAGTTGTTTTTTTAGTCATCATATTTCTACAATGGAAGGTGGAGTTGTTGTTACTGATGATGAAGAGTTATATCATATCTTGTTATGTTTACGGGCACATGGGTGGACTAGGAACCTCCCCAAATTTAATCATGTTACAGGTGAAAAAAGCGATGATCCTTTTGAGGAATCTTTTAAATTCGTTTTGCCTGGATATAATGTTAGGCCTTTGGAAATGAGCGGTGCAATTGGTATTGAGCAATTAAAAAAACTTCCTGAATTCATAACAGCAAGAAAAGAAAATGCAAATTTCTTTGTCCAGTTATTTAGAAATCATCCTCATTTTATTATACAGAAGGAAATAGGAGAAAGTTCTTGGTTTGGTTTTTCTTTTATAATTAAAGAAAGTTCAAACTTAAGAAGAAAAGATGTTGTTCGCATTTTATCTGAGAATGGTGTTGAGGTTCGTCCTATTGTGACTGGAAATTTTGCAAAAAATGAGGTTGTAAAGTGGTTTGACTATGAGATACATGGGGAACTTTCAAATGCGGATCTTCTAGATTCTAATGGTTTTTTTGTTGGTAATCATCAATTTGATATAAAAGATAAAATTAGTCAATTGTTCGAATTGTTGAATAAAATTGGTTAGGGAATTTATATTTGATTGAATCAATTATATGATTTTTTTTAGAAAGTTTTATAAGGAAGCAGAGGATGAATATTTCAGTAATAGGAACAGGTTATGTTGGTTTAGTTGGTGGTGTCGTTTTATCCGAGTTTGGACATAATGTTATATGTGTTGATATCGATGCAGAGAAGGTAAAAAAGATTAATTTAGGTAAATCTCCTATATATGAACCTGGTTTATCTGAATTATTGATTAAAAATCTAAATGCTAAACGATTTTCAGCTACAACAGATATTGAATTTGCAATAAGGCAAGCAGAGGTAATTTTTATTGCTGTTGGGACTCCTCCACAAGAAGATGGATCTGCTGATTTACAGTATGTTTTTAATGTTGCTAAGAGCATTGGCCGATATATGAACGAATATAAAGTTATTGTTGATAAATCTACCGTTCCTATCGGAACAGGGCAATCAGTTAAGAATATAATAAAGGATGAGTTGAAAAAGAGAGAAATATATATTTCTTTTGATGTGGTTTCAAATCCAGAGTTTTTAAGGGAAGGAAAAGCTGTTTTCGATTTTATGCATCCAGATCGAATTGTCATTGGTTTTGAGTCTGATTTTTCAAAGGAAAAAATGAAAGAGGTTTATCAAGGATTATATATAAATAAAACACCTTTTTTATTCTGTAATATTGAAACCGCAGAACTTGTTAAATATGCAAGTAATGCCTTTCTTGCTACAAAAATTTCATTTATAAATGAGCTAGCTATTCTTTCGGAATCTGTTGGGGCAAATATAAAAGATGTGGCAACTGGAATGGGTATGGATGGTAGAATTTCTCCAAAATTTTTACATGCTGGTCCTGGATACGGAGGAAGCTGTTTCCCAAAAGATACAAAAGCTCTTTATGATATTGGGATGAAGAATAATTTAGAGTTGTTGGTTGTGAAGTCTGCTATGGATGCTAATGAGAATCAAAAGAAATATGTGTTTGAAAAAATAAAAAGAGAGTTAGGATTGCTTAAAAATTTAAAAGTAGGAGTTTTGGGTCTATCTTTTAAACCTGATACAGATGATCTGAGAGATGCTCCGTCTTTATATTTAGTCCCAAGATTGATTGATGAAGGCGCTGTTGTTAAGGTTTTTTGTCCTGAAGGTATGAGCGAGGCTCGGTGGAGATTTGAGGAGCTAAATTCAAGCATTACATATTGTGAGAATGAATATGAAGTTGCAATAGACTCCGATGCCCTTGTAATCTTAACCGAGTGGAATCAATTTAGAATTATGGATATGAAGAAAATTCGTTCATTAATGAAAGGAAACTTTTTATTTGATTTGAGAAATATTTATACAGATAATAAAGATGTTAGAGCCTTGTTCAAATATTTTGGTGTAGGGGTTTAATGCTAAAAAATAAAATAAATTCAAAATATTCTGCATACGCGAATAATTTTATTATAAATAATGCTGTTTCTATTATAAATATTTTGTCTTTGCCTTTAATTATTAAAGCCATTGGGAATGAGGCTAATGGAAAAATTTTATATATTCAGGCTATAGCTTTTTTAATAAATGATTTATTAACAATGCAAACATCTTTAGGAGTTGTTAGATTTTTTGATCATCAGAAAAAGGAGACTCATGCCTATTTGTATTTCTCTTTTTTTATAGATCTTTTTTCTGGAATTTTATCATTTCTTTGTTTGAATATCCTTTTGTATTTTTCTTTTCTTGATATTGAGAAAGAGCTGATTCTTTTCTTTCGACTTTTTTCGTTTGTTCTTATTTTACGACCTTTGGTAACTGGTTCCGCTTCGGGAATAATTAGGAAAAATATGATGTTTTCTAAAATTTCCAAAATTATATTAGTGAAATCTCTTTTAAAATTTTGTTTAATTGTTCTAGGCTTTTTTAAAGATTTAGGTTTTGTTTATTTTTTATTTATAGAAGGTCTTTCTGAATTTCTTCTCAGTTTGATTTATTTACTTTTTTTTGTATGGTATGTTGTTCGTAATAGAATAAAAATTAGAAAAATCGAGCGCTCAGACCTTGGGTTCTTTTTGTTTAATATTAAAAACGGGGCAGTAATAACTCTCGACGCAGTTTTGGGAAATCTTTCGGCAATCTTCATAAAAAAGTATTTGGGCTTTTCTGATTTATCATTGATAAAAGTTGTTGAAAAAATAGGAAATGCTCTTGGTAAATTTATTGTTCCGTCAAATCAAATATTATATACAAAATTATGCTCAAATAAGGATTCTGATATTTACTTCAAAATAATAAAAAAGTATTTGAGACATTATTTTTTTGTTAGTTTTTTTGTTTTTGTGCTGATTTCTCTTTCCATAAGAATGTGGTTGCCAGTTTTATATGTTGATCCTCAATCTTATCACTATTATGTGGCTATTTTTTATATCTTTACGATTTTCTTGGGGACTGTTTTGTCTATTTTTCAGCAAACTGTTTTAGCATTAGATAGGATTCATGTCGTTTTAAAGTTTTTGGTGATTATTAATTTGTTATATCTTTTAAGCTTGCCTTTTTTTATTAGGGCTTATGCTATTTGGGGGTTTTTATTTTTAAAACTAATTCAACTGCTTCTTATTGCATCTGTTAAAGTAACATTATCTGTAAGGAGGGTTGAATTTGAGCATTAAAAAAGTTTGTTCTTATTTGTTAATTGGTGGGTTATTGTTTTCTTCGCTTAATTTTGATGATTTCCCTTTTTTCTCATTTGATTTTTCGGTTTATAATTTTATTGTTATTATCGTTTTAATTTTATCTTTTGGAAGCTTTGTAAAACATATTTCAATGTTTTCTCTAGTTCTTTTTATATTTTTAATTTTTTCTCTACTTTTTTCCTTATCATTAAATGTTGGTGGGTATGTTAATAATTCCGTTCTTCAACATTTTAGAGGATTTTTCTTATTATTTTATTTTTTATCCTTTTATAAAGATGATCCTGAAATTATTGAAGATTCTTTTGTCCTTTTAAAAAATCTTTCAGTAATTGCTGGGTTTTTACAAATCTTAAGTTTGCTTTTCTTTTTTGACCCGAAATTTGGTTTATCTTATGATACTTATATTTCTTTCGATAAACAATTTAACACGGTTTTGGGAGTTCCAATTTTTAGGATTTGTCCTTTTGTTGGAGATCCTAATTATTTTGCTACATATATTCTTATTGGTCTTCTGATAGATTTGAAAAGAATATATAACAGAGAGAAAAAAAAGTCTAAGGTTTTCTTTCTTTTTTCTTGTTTAATTTTTCTATGGACTTTTTCAAGGGGTGCTTTTTTAGCTTTTGGTTTTTCGTTTTTGGTTTTATTTACGTCTAATAATTATAAGCGCCCAATTAAATTCCTTTTGAAGGCTTCTTTCGTTTTGTTTTTATTTATTATTGTAGTTTCCTTTTTAGGAGAGTCAAGGGGTGCTTCTTCTTCCTCTTCTACAAACGAGAGACTTGTTTTATTGGATTTGGCGGTTGAAAAAGTTGGGGAACAATTTTTTTTCGGACATTCTCCTGGGAATCATTATTTAGATTTTAATAGAATGAAAATGGGTCCTCACAATACATATTTGGAGATTCTTCTAATTTATGGCTTCTTCTTTTGTTTTGCATTTTTTATGCTTCTATGTTATATTTTTTATAATTCTTTTATGACTAATAATTCTTATTTACTAGCACATTTTTTTCTTTTTGTAATTATGATTCTTTTTCTTCAATATTTGATTTTTAATGTCTTTTGGATATGGTTAGGGTTTTTGATTTTGTTAGCTCAAAATAATAATTATATAATTCAAAAAAAGGAAGAACTTCATGAAAATATTATTTGTAACTGAAAAGTATTGGCCTCATAAAGGCGGTGTTTCAAAGGTCGTTCAGGAGCTAGCAGAGGGGTTAGCTACTAAAGGTTTTAGTGTTTCAGTTTTGACTAGTGAGAACGAGAGAGACACTGTAAAAAATGGTGTAAAAATTCATCAACTTCCATTTAAAATGAAAATGGGGTATGTTTTAGGAAACAAGAAATTGTACAAGAAATTTTTTGATGAGCATGAGTATGATGTGGTAATTTTTGAGTGTGTTCAAACATGGTCTACTGATTTATTTTTTAAGTATAAATTAAAAAATATCTCATCTTATAAAATACTTCATAGTCATGGCTTTTCTGGAATTAATGTCAAATTTGTATCTTCTGATTTTTTTAGATTCTTTGTGTTTGTGAAAAAACTTTTATTTAAAATTAGATGGTTTTTTTATTATAAAAATAAAGAAAAGTTTAAACAATTTGATAAGATTCTTTTTTTACATGAATATGATAGTGGAATTGGGTTTGTTAAAAATGTTAATTCTTCTATAGATTATTTATATAATTATCCCGAAGAATTTCCAGAAAATAAATATTTTGAAACAAAAAAGGGAATTGTTTATATTGCAAATTATCTAGAGAATAAAAATCAATTAAGAGCTTTGAATTGTTATTATAAAGCTGACATTGCTGAACCATTATGTTTTATAGGTAGTACTAATAATAAATATCTGAGAAAATTGAAAAAGCAAAAGTATTTTTTAGATAAAAAATATGGTTTTAGGGATGTTTCTTTTTTTTATGGTCTTGATAGACCTCAGACAATAGAGATTCTTCAGTCTTCAAAGCTATTTTTAATGACAAGTAAAATTGAGTGCTTTCCTGTTGTCTTGTTAGAAGCCATGGCAAATCAAGTTCCTTTTATTTCTTCTAATGTTGGAAATGCAAAATTTTTAACTGGTGGCGTTGTCTGTTTTTCAGATTTTGAATTTGTTTATATGTTGGAGAGGTTATGTTCGGATAGTAATTTTTATCATGCGTTAGTTGAAAATGGTAAGAAAGAAATTTCAGAAAAGTATAATAAAGAAATTATTCTCTCAAAATTGGTGAAAATAATAGAAGAAGGAGTTTCTAATGAAAATAGTTAAAATAATTGGTGGTATTGGAAATCAGATGTTTCAATATGCTTTTGGCGAATTTTTAAAGAAATATGATGATGAGATTTTTTTTGATATAAATTTTTTTGATAATTATAAGTTACACAAAGGGTTTGAGATTGAGGAAGCTTTTTCTTTGAAATTAAAGACAGTAGATTATGGAGATGTAAAAAAGTATACATCGGCTAGGAAGAATTTTATATTGAATAAACTGTATAAGCTATTAAAAAATAAAAATGAATGTGTTGAGTATGTTTCTGATCTGAAGGACGATGATTTTCATAAAAAGATTTATTTTAATGGATATTGGCAGAGGTTTTCATATGTTGGAGAATCCCGTGATAGACTCATTGAAGCTTTTAAATTTAATGTGGATGATGAAAAAGTCTCTGAGTATTCAAAAAAAATGTCTGGGGTAAATTCTATTTCTGTTCATGTTCGAAGAGGAGATTATATAGGCCATAAGTATTTAGGAGATATTTGTAATTTAGATTATTACAGAGAAGCTATTTCTATTTGTAATAATAGACTTGAAAATTGTGTTTATTTTATTTTTTCTGATGATATTGAGTGGTGTAGAAGTAATTTTTTAGGCGATAATTATGTTTTTGTAGATGCTCTTGAAAAAGATTATTATGATATTTTTCTAATGACTCAATGTCAGCATAATATAATTGCAAATAGTTCCTTTAGTTGGTGGGGTGCTTTTTTGAATTTGAATGGTGGGCTTGTCCTTTGTCCAAAAAAATGGTCAAAGTATAAAAATTCGTCTGATTTGATAGATCCTAATTGGATTGTTGTAGAAGGTTCTTATGACAATTGAGACAATCTATAGACGTATTTTTTATAATAATTATAGAAAGATTAAAAACTTGATGATGAGAAAGCGACTGTTGAATAGAGATTTTACATTAATTAGTGATAATTGTGTCGCGGGTATGATTTATCATGATCTTGGTTTAGAATTTAAGACTCCAACTATAAATTTATTTTTTATGAAAAAAGATTTTATAAAGTTTCTTAAGAACTTAGATTTTTATCTATCTCAAGAATTATCTGATTTTTCATTTGATAGATATCCTGTTGGTCTTTTATATGATATAAAAATACATTTTTTGCATTATAAGAGTTTTCAAGAGGCGAAAGAAAAATGGGAGGCGCGTAAATCTCGAATGAATTTAGATAATCTTTTTATTTTTGCATCTCAAAGAGATTCGTGCAGTGATGAGGATCTTTACGATTTCGATAAGTTGCCATATAAAAATAAAATAATTTTGACAACAAAATCATATTCATTAAAGAGTTCTTTACAAATTAAGAAGTTTAAAAAAGAAAAAGAGGTGGGAGTTATTACAACCTATCGAGATTACGAGAAGGTTTTTGATTTAATTCATTGGCTTAATACTGGGGAGATTATAATAAAATGACAGGAATTAGTATTATTTTATGTGTAAAAAATTCAGAGGAGTATATTTCTGAAACAATACAAAGTGTTTTGAATCAAACATATACAAAATGGGAGTTGCTAGTCTATATAAATGGCTCAACAGATCTGACTTTTGATATTGTTAATTCTTTTAAGGATCCTCGAATAAAAATATATAAGACGACTGTTGAACAATTGAGTTTCAATTTAAATAGAGGTTTAGATGATTCTTCATATGATGTAATTGCAAGAATTGATGGTGATGATATAATGCTTTCAAATAGATTAGAAGAACAGATTAAATATTTATCAGACTATGATGTTGTTGGATCAGCCGCTTTGAAAATTAATTCAAAGGGAGATATAATTGGTTCGTTTGATGTTCCAGAATCTGATGAGAAAATTCGAAAAGCTTTGGGATTTAAAAATCCTATCATTCACCCTTCCGTTATGTTTAAAAAATCAGTGATATTAAAGAATCATGGTTTTTTAGGAGGTCTATATGCACAAGATTTTGACATGTGGTTAAGATTAATAAGAGATAAAAACATTAAATTTTTTAATGTTCAACAGCCTCTTATTAAGTATCGAATTCATGATAGCCAATCTAAAGGAAAGAGAGAATCATATGCAAATGTGGCATCATATTTATTGAGGGAATTTATCTGTACGAGGAAATTTAAGTATCTTTTAAATTCAAAGATATATGTTTTTAAAAGTTTTTTGAGGGGGAAATAAATGAATATTTTATTAACTGGTGGTGCTGGGTTTATTGGTTCTAATTTATTGAAATTGTTGCTTGCCGAGAAGCATAATGTTGTCGTCATTGATAACTTTGTAGATAATTATGATTATAAATTTAAAATAGTGAACTTACTAAATGTTTGTGGAGAAAATGCAGATAATTTTTCTTTTCATTCAAAGATGGAAGACATCTCAAGTATAAAGAAAAAAATTGGAAAACTTTGTAGTTTGGTAACTATAGATATTTGTGATAAGTTTTCTCTTGAGAAGGTTTTTAAGCAAAATGAATTTGATCTGGTGATTCATTTGGCTGCGCTAGCTGGTGTTCGTCCATCGATTGAAATGCCTGAAAGTTATATTGATGTTAACATTTTAGGTACTTTGAATATTTTAGAGTTACAGAAAAAATATAACTGCAAAAAAATTATATTTGCTTCATCCTCGTCTGTCTATGGAAATAATCGTGAAATTCCTTTTAGCGAGGAACATAGTGTGGATAAAGTCATTTCTCAATATGCTTTTACAAAAAAGAGTTGTGAGAATTTGATTCATGTTTACTCTCATCTATATAATTTTTCTGCGGTGATGCTAAGGTTTTTTACTGTTTATGGTCCAGGACAGCGGCCAGATTTAGCTATACATAAATTTTTTAACAAAATATACAATGATGAAATTATAGATATTTATGGTGATGGGTCTTCTTCTAGAGATTATACATATGTAGATGATATTGTTGCAGGAATTTATAATTCGTGTGATTTGGTAATGTCAAATGATTCGATTTATGAGATAATAAATTTAGGAGAAAATACTTCGATAGGTTTGAATGAAATGGTAGAGGCAATTGAGTCTGCTTTGAATAAGGTATCTATCAAGCGCAATCTTCCAATGATGCCTGGAGATGTTGATTGTACTTTTGCCGATATTGAAAAAGCAAGAAACATTTTGAAATATTCTCCTAGTACTATTTTTTCTGATGGCATTAGAACTTTTAAGAATTGGTATATTAGTAATAATATAAATAGGTTATGGAAATAAATGTTTTTTAAGGGTTGAAAATTATGAAGATCTTACAAATTATAACATTGTCAGAATTAGGTGGCGCTCAAAGTGTTGTTTTAGAACTCTCAAATTCTTTGGTTGAAAAAGGTTTTGAAGTTGTCGTTATGTCAAATCCCGGTGGTGATATGTGGAATTTATTAGATAAAAGGGTTGAAAAAGAGATTTGTCTTTCTTTTAAACGGGAAATCTCTCCAATAAATGAGTTAAAGGCTTTATTTAAGATAAAAAAGGTTATTCGCAGAACTAAGCCTGATGTTATTCATTTACACTCTTCAAAGATAGGTGTTCTCGGGAGAGTTGCAGCTTTTCCTTTTAAGACTAAAAAAGTAATTTATACAGTGCATGGATTTGACACTATTTTAAAAGCAAATAGGGTTTTCTTGCCTTTAGAGAAGCTTTTAAAAAGATGTTGTAAAAAGATTGTTGCTGTCAGTAAATATGATAAGAATAATTTACAGGAAAATGGGATAAGAAATGTTGCTGTTGTTTATAATGGTTTGAGGGATTTTTCTGGTGTCGCTGATGAAGAGGCTCTATTATTCATTAAAAATTTAAAGATTCAGGGAAAGAGACTTATTTTAAATATTTCTAGACTAGCTAGTCCAAAAAGGTTTGATTTGTATAAGGAAATGGCGATAAAGCAAGAATCCTCAGAGAATGTTTTTATATGGATAGGCAATAAAGAAGAGGTTGTAGATTTGCCTTCAAATTTATTTTGTTTAGGTGAGATTCCTAATGCAAGGGGTTTAATTCCTTATGTTGATTATTTCATGTTAATTTCAGATTATGAGGGGCTTCCTATGGCTATAATTGAAGCAATGTCAGCTGGAATTCCTGTTATTGCCTCTTCGGTTGGAGGTATTCCTGAACTTTTTGATGGTGGTGCAGGATTTTCAGTTCCAAATGATTCTAATCTTTTAATAGAAAAGCTTGTCTTTTTGCAAAATAATTCAGATCTATACGATTCTGTCAGCAAAAAGGCTAGAATGAAATATGAAAAAGACTTTACCATTGATAAAATGGTTGAGTCTTATCTAAAAATTTATAGGAGTAACATATGATTTCAATTATAGGCGGTTCCGGCTTTGTCGGAACAAGATTAGCAAAGAGATTTATCAATTCAGGAGTTGATTTTAAAATTCTTGATAAGCAAGATTCAGTCGAATATTCGTCTCATCGAGAGGTTTGCGATGTCAGACACAGAGAACAGCTAGAAAATACTTTGAAAGGCTCCAATGTTATTATAAATCTAGCAGCAGAGCACCGGGATGATGTAACCCCAGTCTCTTTGTATGATGAGGTAAATGTTGATGGTGCTAGGAATGTTTGCAGAGTTGCTGAAAGTTTGGGTATCAATACTATAATTTTCACTAGTTCTGTAGCTGTCTATGGAGAGTCAAAAGGCGATACTGATGAGAGTGGAGAGTTTAACTTCTTCAACAATTATGGACGTACTAAGAAAGAGGCGGAAGATGTCTATCTTGAGTGGTTTAAAAATGATGAGTCGAATCGAAGTTTGATTATCATTAGACCTACAGTTATTTTTGGTGAAGGAAATCGCGGTAATGTATATAATCTATTAAATCAGATGGCTTCAGGGAAGTTTCTTATGATAGGAAATGGAAAGAATAAGAAGTCTATGGCCTATGTAGAGAATATTGCAGCCTTTATTGAGTTTTGTACTGGTTCAGAGAAGAAAGGATTGCAATTGTATAATTATATAGACAAGCCTGATTTTGATATGAATTCTCTGGTTCTTACTGTAAAGCGGATCCTAGGTAAGGGAGATAAGATAAAATTTCGAGTTCCTTACTTTATAGGTTATTGTGGTGGTATTTGCTTCGATATTCTTGCAAAGCTGACAGGGAAGAAATTTCCTATAAGTGCTATCAGAGTCAAGAAGTTCTGCATGAATACAACCTTCAAGTCATCGAATATTCAGTCAACAGGGTTTGTTGCTCCTGTGCCTTTGCAGGAAGCATTAGACCGCACAGTTAGTCATGAGTTTTTAGGGAAATAAGGAGATTCTATGAAAAAGTATTTATTTATTCTGGTTTGTTTGCTTGGCTTTGCTGGAGCTTTTGCTCAGCAGCATTATTCAGTTCCTGTGAACGAACCGATATATTATATGCTCGAGGTTGCTCAGATCAAAGGCTATTGCTCAAGGATGCCTGCGACTAAGCCATATTCTGTTAATCAAATCTTGGCAGCAATCGAAGAGATTCAGAAATCTGGTAAAGGATTGGATGCTTACGAGCTTGAAGTAATCTTGCATTTCAAAAAAAAGTATGAAATCCCTGAGAATGGTTGGAGTTGGCAGAGAGGCTCTTATTCTAATTCCGGGTATCTAGAAAAGAAAGATATCCCAGCCGAAGAAAAGAATTTATATTCCTTTGAGACAGGAGTGAGATGGACTTCTGATTTAAGAATCAATATGGCTTCTCCTCATGAGTTTTCAACTATAAATTTCCTTGATGTCTTTATCAGAGGAGATATGAGTAAGTATTTTTCTTATAATTTTCAGTTTTCTCCAGGATTTTATCAGGTTGATACTGGTGCTTTTGACCCATTTACTTTTACAAAACAGTGGGATGGGGCAGTTTTTCCTCCTTCTGCTCTTGCAGATTTTAAAACCCACCCAGATGTTTTTTCATTTGGGTTCTTTGTTGACTCTGAGATAGATTTATCTTTTTTTGAGAACAAACTTAACCTAAGGTTTGGACGAGTCAGACATGATTGGGGGGTAACCGGAGGTAGTTTGCTTCTTCATAATCAGGCTCGTCCTTTTGTTGCAATCGAAGGATTTGCGCAACCAACGCCTTGGTTGAAATTCTCTTTCCTGACTGGTGTTCTTGAGTATGAGTATACTTCGAGTATTCGAGATGATGCGATGGAGGAGCAGAAGGCAGTATCTATGGCATTACTTGAGCTTGATGCTACTAAGTGGTTCTACTTCAATTTCGGAGGCGGTGTTATCTGGCCTAAGAGGTTTGAGCTTGGTTATTTGATGCCTAATAATATTAATTACTTTTATCAGAATGTTGTTGGAGATTTCGATAATCTTTCATTGACAAGTACTATAATGTTCTGCGTGCCAGGTTATGCAAACTTTTATTTTTCTGCATATATTGATGAGATGAATCTTCTTGTTGATGATTTCTTGAATAAAGATAGAAATATGTATTCGCTTCAAGGTGGGGTTAAGTTTGCAATTCCTAAGATACCATTTTCTTTATTGACTATTCAGTATACGAAGATTGAGCCATATTGTTATACTAATCCGAAGAGAGAAACTCCATGGTATGATTATGATGTTCATATGAATTATACTAATAATGGAGAGAATTTAGGTTATGCTTTGAAGCCTAATTCTGATGAGTTGATGTTTAAGTTCGAGACTATGCCATATCCAGGAGTTAAGGCAAATCTTTCATATCGTATGATTCGTCATGGTTTTGTTGATGGTAGTGAATTCAGTTCTGAAATGGATTACTCTATGGATTTAAATGGAGCGCCTGAAGGTTCTTTGTTATGGAAGGATTTCTTGAAAGATGGCGTTTATGAGTGGTTCCATGAGTTAGGAATTGGAGCGACAACTGATTTTTCTATTATGAATGTGCCTATAACCTTGGGGCTTGGTTATACTTTTGTCTACAAGTATCATACTGATTATGTCGGTGGTCAACTTCAACGTATAAATACTGCTGATTATGCTGATAAATCTAATCATTTGTTTAGTATATATTTTAAGGTTTTCTAACCAAATAAACGCCTCAACCGAGGCGTTTATTACTTATATCTTATTTCTATTTCATCGTTTATAGCTTTGTAGCAGGCTTCTGTCAGCTTTTTAACACTCTCCCTTGCTTTGCTGCCATCTTTCTTGTAGTCGGCTGGATAGATTGGATCTAGGATGGTTATTATTGTTTTCGGCGGTAGAATCTTTCTATCTTTGAAGGTTACAGCCATGGGAATTATTGGTTTGTCATTTAGGTGGGCAAAGTAGAAGGCCCCCTCGACAAATGGGCGTAGTTCCCGGTGGTAAGGCCACAGAGAGGCTTCAGGGAAGAAGTGAACTATGTCTCCGTGTTCAAGAGCTCTTGCAATCGGCTTAGTCATCCGTGCGAAGCCCATGTTACCTGGTGGTATTGGGAATGCCCTAGCAATTCTTAATAGATGACGTGCTATTGGGATTTCGAAATTTATCTTTAAAGATGGAATATGTACTCTTCGAGGCCAGAATATTAGGTCTATCATTGTTGCATCGAGGATGTGGCAGTGGTTAGCTACTGATATTGCCCCTTCTTTGCGAAGCTGCTTCAATATTTTTTTATTTTCGATTTTGAGCCCGTAGAGAGATTTGTTGATTACATATAGTGCGCCTGCAAGGATTGCCACAATAATATCTGAGAAAAAGTTGAAAGTCTTAGAGAATTTTATAAGTTCATAATCTTTGTCTATCTCAAGGCTTAGTGGCGCCCAGACTTTTACCTTGTGGTCGTGAGTATTGAGCTGTTCTAGCCTTTCCTTGTGTACCTTGATTATCTTTCTGTATAGGTTTTCTGCCTTTTTTACAGAGACATCTAGGGTGTATTTCTTGGATTCCTCGAGGTATTGGTCAGAGACTGTCTGTAACTCCTCTTGGTGTTCAATCCAGTAATCAATTCTCTCGGTTAGGCTAAAGATATCATCATACTCGAATGTTGATTTTTCATGAAGTGAGAAGCATTTTGTAGCACTGTAAGGTGAGTTTGATATTACAGGAGTCAACCCGCAAGCCATTGCCTCAAGTGTTGAGAGTGATTCTAGTTCAATATTTGAGGCGTGAACATAGAGATCTGCCATGTTGAAGTATTTCAATAGATCCTCATTAGTCTGGTAACCAATTATTGGAGGATTAGGCAACGCCTTAGCTAATTTCTTAAGCTTCGCCTCTTGTGGTCCACTCCCTGATATTATGAGCTGGATCTTATCTCTGTATTCGCTGTTATCGATAGCTTTGATAATCAGATTTTGGTTTTTTTCCTTTGCAAGCCTTCCTACAGTGAGTATTATAAACTTATCTTCCCACTCTTTGGGTCTTTCTGTCTCTATTGGGTGGAATTTGGGTAAAAATCCATTTGATATTATGTGAAGATCTGCCTTGCATCCATGCTTTCTTAGCTGTTCGGCTGCAAATTCTGTAGGGCAATGTATATTTTCAAATTTATTATAGAAGCGCCATATCATTGCTTTGTAGATAATCTTTGTTAGTAGTCTAGATTTTGCTAATCCGATGTTGTAGAGCATATTTTCAGGTTGAATATGAAAGGCTGCTATTACAGGTTTGTGCATCTCTTTTGCAATTTTGTATGCCTTTCTTTGTAGCTTGAATGGAAAGTGCAAGTGAATTATATCAACATCCTTGAATGCTCTCCTCAATGTCTTTACATCTGGAACTCCAAAGCAGAAGTCCATCTTTTTTATAACATTTTTAAACATTGGGATGTAGAATTCCGGGACAACGAATTTACCTTCTTTAGGTTGTCCTGTTGAGATAATTACAACCTCGTGACCGTTTTTTCTTTTCTCATCGACAAATCTTTGAGCGGAAATTGATGCTCCGTTTTTACAATCATCGAATTTGTCAATTACAATAGCTATTTTCATTTAAATCTCTCTGTTTTTTATAATTTGTCCAATTCCATTTGCATAATTATTAGTAGGAAAAATCTCCTGTGCCTTGTTCAGATACATCTCCGCCCTCTGGTAATCCCCCACTCGCGCGTAAGAGTATCCTAGACCGTTGTAAATGTCGAAGTAATCTTCTTTGCTGATCGGGTATTTCTCTTCGGTAAGCAGTGGTTCGAGAATCTTAATTGCTTCGTCGGGGTTGCCTCCCCATGTCTTTGTCGGATAGGCCTTCGATGCAGCTTGGATGATAATCGCCTTTGTGTTGTAGGGGTTTATCTTTAGAGCCTTGTCGACTAGCTTTGATATTGATGGTCCATGTACCATTACAAAAAACACATTTTTTACCAAGCATAAATCACCAAGTACAGCAGCCTTGAGGCAGTAATCCTTGTCTGATTCTCTCTCGTCAATATTCTTGTTCAACAGATCAATAGCTCTCTCGTAGTAGTTGTGAATCTTGTCGATGTTAGAGTAGTGACGTGTCAGACTTGCTGCTGCCCCTCCACGCATCCGTCTATTATGCTCAATTACAATTTCTGGTGAACTGAATAGCTGGTAGGTCTTGCCCATCAGGTACTCGTTCTGTGCGAGGTAGTAGTTGCGCTGGTGGCTGGTTAGTCTGTCGGTCTGTTGGATTGCTGCCATATTCTCTTGATAGATTATAAGGCTCTCGTCGTAGGTTTTCACCTGTGCATATACATCTTCGGTGAAGGCTTGTAGTCTCTCTTCAATTGCATTTATAGTTTTTTCATTGTTCTCAACTGAAAATAGTGAAAATGCTATAAATAATAGCAGACCTGTTAATATTTTTTTATTTTTCATATCTATTTATACCTTAAAAATTAAGGATATTCAATCTGGAATATCCTTAATTTCACATCTAAGATATTTTCTCCTCTTCTAATATTTTAAAAGTTCTTTACTAGGAAAAATTTTAAGTCTTCAAGTGTTGGATTTATCTTCTCCGCAATTTTGTCTTTTTTCAGTAGTGATTTCAGCCGTTGTGGGATAGGAGGAATCACTCCGAGAGCTTCGTCTGTTACTTCTAGAAATTTTGCAGGATGGGCTGTTGCTAGTGAGATAATCTTTGCCTCTGGGTTCTTCTCGAGGAATCTGGAGCTTGCTTCGTAGCCAACCGCTGTGTGAGGGCAGACAAAGTAATCTTTTCTGTTATATACATCTTCCATTACCTTGAGAGTAGTTTGATCGTCTACAAATACACCCTCTACTTCTGCGCTCATCTCTTTGTTATCCTTATAAATCTCTTTTAGTCTTTCAAAATTACTTGGATCGCCGACATCCATCGCATTTGAGTATGTTGCAATACTTGGTATTGCCTTGTACTCTCCAGTTTCAAGGAATTTTGGTATTACATTGTTGGCATTTGTTGCTGCGATAAACTTGTTTACATTCATTCCCCATTTCGAGGCTAGAATCCCAGCTGTTAGATTGCCGAAGTTGCCACTTGGAACGCAGAATGTCAGGTTGTTGACCTTATCATCAGGATTTGATTTTTGTTGTGCCCAGGCCCAGATATAGTAAAAAGATTGTGGTATCAATCTGCCGATGTTGATGCTGTTAGCACTAGAGAGCGAGTACTCTTTTTTTAGGTTCAAATCTTGAAAAGCCTCTTTAACTACTCGTTGGCAATCGTCAAAGGTTCCATTAACCTCGAGGGCGTGGATATTTTCTCCAAGTGTTGTAAGAGATTTCTCTTGCAGTGGGCTAACCCTTCCAGATGGGTAGAGGATGATCACGTCGATGTTATCTTTTTTATAAAAAGCCCTGGCTACTGCACTTCCTGTATCGCCACTTGTAGCAGTCAGGATAACTGCGCGTTCATTTTTATCAGCTAGGTAGGTCTCCATTGATGACGCAAGAAATGATGCTCCGAAGTCTTTAAATGCAGCGGATGGACCATGGAAAAGTTCTAAGATTGAGATTTTTGAAGAGAGCTTTTTGAGCTCTGGCTTAAACTTGAAGGCTCGATGGCAGATCTGATGTGCTTGCTCCTGAGAGATCTCGTCAGAGAGGAGGGCGTAGGTTGTCTTTTCAGCTATCTCAAGAAAGCTTGTTGTCTTGTCAAAGTTGTCAAAAATCTCTCGTAGATCCGGCATTGTCTCCGGGTGATAAAGGCCTCCATCTTCGGCAAGCCCTTTGAAGATAGCTTGACCGTAGGTCGCTTTATCTTCTTTGTTTCTAGTGCTGTAAAAAATCATTTGTCACTCCTCGTTTTACTTGTTATTATCAGGCTGAGTTCTTGTTCTCTTTATTACTTTTTAAGATCAGCCAAGAAAGTCTTTATGTATTTTCTTTAATGCAACTGCAGAGTGTTCTTGTTTGATCGCGAATGAGATACTGTATTCGCTAGAACCTTGTGCAATAGCTAGTATACTAATTTTTTCATCTCCTAGCAAGGAGAAAATTTTACCAGCAGTGCCTGGGCGGTCTTTCATCCCTTGACCTACTACAGAGATAATTTCAACACCCTGTATCAGTGAAATTTCTTGTATCGTGTTTGCCTTGATAGATTGTTGGAGGTGGCGGGAGAGTGTCTTCTGTGCTTTGAATGCCTCTTCTTTTGTGCAGACAAGGCAGATACTGTTCTCGCTAGATGCCTGGCTTATCATCAATATATTGACCCCGCTTGCTGCTAGTTGGGTGAAGACCTCAGCTGCAAATCCCCTCTTTCCTGTAAGCTCTGATCCGCAGATGGTGACAATTGCACAATCTTTGATCGAAGCGATTCCAGATATAATCTGTGATGGGGGCTCGTTTTTTTCAGAGATATAGGTGCCTTTACCCTCTTCAAGCTGTGAGTGGGTTATGAAAATCGGTATCCCGTGGGCAAAGGCCTGATTGAATGCGAAGGGGTGAATAATCTTTGCTCCAAAGTATGAGAGCTCCATCGCCTCTTGCGGGCTTAGCTTCTCAATCAAGTATGCCTCTTCGACAATATCTGGATCTGCTGTGTATATCCCTTCCTTATCTGTCCATATCACAATCTCTTCTGCCTCAAGTGCTGTGGCAGCGACTACTGCGGTGTAATCAAAGCTGTATTGCCCTGGTATTGTTGGCCGCCCCTCTTCATCAGCAGCAATGCCTCCCGGGATTATTGTCTTTGCTTTAACGTCTTTGAATTTAGGCGTGGTCTTATCGAGATCTATTGTCGAGCCGATAGTCTTTTTTCCTGAGACAAAAAGGTTGGTTGGATCTGCAATCTGGTACTCTTCTCCGACAGTGTTCAGGTAGGCTTTTAGAATTTCAGCTGTTATAAAAGAGCTTAACTGCCGCAGAACAGCCTCGCTTGAGGGCGAGAGGTATTTTACAAGGTAGACACCTTCGAGAATATCTCTGATGTCGGAGAGGGTTCTGGTTATTCCCTGTGAGATTGCCTGCGTAAATGAGATATTTATCTTATTTACTGTTTCATAAATATTGGAAAATGAGTCCATATATTGGCTATTTCCACCTTCTGCTAGCCTTGCTGCTATTAACATCTCTTTTTCAAGGTCTGAATCTGCTGAAGTTACAATAACTAGGTTCTTCCCCTTAATCATCTCTGGAACTGATTTGAGTAATTCTATATCAGTTATATAATTTCCTGCTAATTTATATACTTTCATTTCTATATTATAGCCATAAATTTAAAGTTTATCTACAAAAAGTGTTGGATTAAGATAGAAAGAATTGATAATATAGGGTATGAAGAAAATTTTATTTTTTACACTTTCAGGATTTTTCTTGTTCTTTGCTTCATGTAACACAGAGAGTGGTGGTTCAAGCTCGTTATCGGATGATAAGGCTTCTGCTGCGTCTAGGGTTGAGTTTCCTCAGAGTGTTGAGGGGTTGCCATTACTTAAAATGGAAGGCTTTGAGAACCCGTTTCCTTGTGAGAATAGTTCAGGTAAGTATTTTTTAGGATGTTATTCAGATTCACAGAGCCATTGTGCAGTTGTCGTTCTTTTTTTTATTGAAAAAAAGAAGGTATTGGTTCTCGATTCTATGCGCTTTGATAAGGTTACAATTGAAAAAGTCTTAAAATTCCAGGCAACAGATCAGAACCTGTTGTACCTTTCTTTTTTTCGCGATAAGAAAAAAGAGAATTTGTTAGTTACTAGGAGTGAGGAAAAGCTTCGGATTGTTATAAATTTCCCATCAGCCTTGAATCAGAAGGTCATGGCAGGGGATTTCCTTGAGAATGGGGGAACGCAGCTGGTAATTCTTTTTAGCAAGACAGAGGTTGCGGGGCGGCATAATGAGACAATTGTTAGCCTGTATGAGTTTCGTAATAATACAATCGTGAAGACTCAGGGGTTTGGTTTGGTAGAGAGCCTTGAGGGTTTTCTCTCTTTAGTTGCTAAATTGATATATCAAGGTGATTATATGACCCTCTCAAAATATTGTGACTCTAAGGTCTCTTCGTTTGGTGAGTTTCTTGATCGATATTCTGTCTATCGTGAGGAGCGGGGAGATCTCCTAGCTGGGTTTGAGGGTGTGGTTTTTCGTCCAATTTCAGAGAATCCTTATGATATCTACTTGTCAAAGCGGCGGGCTGAATTTCTTTTTAAGGTGACGACAAAGGATAATGCTGGCAGTATAATCTTTTCCATCCCCATAGTCTTGAGTGAGCGACTTTTTTCTGAGAATAAGTTTATTATTTCTCAATAATCATATTGTAAAGAAGCCTATCTAGTGTTATATTTTTTTAGGTTTAATATTTTTGGAGTTTTTTATGTGTAAATATTATATATCTGGCGGTTTTCCTCTTCGAGGAACAGTTAAGGCTGGTGGTAATAAGAATGCAGCGCTACCTTGTATTGCGGCTGCTATTTTGACTGATGAAGAAGTTATATTGAAGAATATCCCTGCGATTGAAGATGTCTCTGTAATGTGCTCAATTTTACAAGATCTTGGGGTTACTGTTGTCTTTCTTGACAATAATACTATTAAGTTTAAGGCGACTAATATATTAAGTAAGATTCCTGCTGATAAAGCTCGTGATATTAGGGCCTCGATATTGTTTGCTGGTCCAGTCTTGGCCCGCACGGGGAAGGTGATTCTTCCTCCTCCAGGCGGAGATGTTATTGGGCGGAGGAGACTTGATACTCACTTTCTAGCCCTTACCGCACTTGGGGCGAGAGTGGAGATTGATGGGGTCTTTAGTATTGTTGCGAATAAGTTGGTCGGTGATGATATCTTTCTTGACGAGGCTTCAGTTACAGCGACTGAGAATGCTATTATGGCTGCTGTCCTAGCTGAAGGTATGACTGTCCTTCGCAATGCTGCTTCTGAGCCGCATGTCCAGGATTTGTGCAATATGCTTAATGCTATGGGTGCGAAGATTACTGGGATTGGATCTAATATTCTTTATATTGAAGGTGTAAAAAAGTTGCACGGTGCTGAGTTCCGTATTGGTTCTGACTTCATGGAGGTTGGTTCGTTGATAGGGTTGGCTGCTGTTACAAAGGGTGATATTGTTATTCAGGATGCTGGTGTTGAACATCTTAGGATGGTGAAGCTTGCCTTTGCGAAGCTTGGTATCTCTTGGGAGACAGATGGAGATGATATTCGAGTCTATCCTAATCAGAAGATGGAGGTCTCTAATGATCTTGGAGGAATGATTCCTAAGATTGATGATGCGCCTTGGCCTGGATTTCCTGCAGATTTGACAAGTATAGTAACTGTTGTTGCAACGCAAGTGAAGGGAACTGTTCTGATACACGAGAAATTGTTTGAGTCGCGAATGTTCTTTGTGGATAAGCTAATTGAGATGGGGGCGAAGATTGTCCTCTGTGATCCTCATCGGGCGGTTGTGAGTGGTCCTGCAGTCTTACATGGCTCGAGATTGACCTCGCCTGACGTTAGGGCTGGTATGGCTATGGTTATTGCTGCTCTTTGCGCTGAGGGTGATAGTGTCATTGATAATATCTATCAGATTGAGCGGGGATATGAAGGGCTGTGTTCTAAATTGGCATCGCTTGGTGCTCAGATTGAGAGACGTTAACTATTTTCTTGTTCTTCTAAGAAGGCTGCAAAGGCCTTCTTAAATTTTAATATTGCAACAATAGCTATTGATAGTAAGAGAGTTTGAGTACTAATCATAATTAATAAGGCAAGAGGGAAAGATAGTTTGACTATGACTGTCGCATAGAGGATCTCTCCGAAGTAGTAATATAGATAGACAAGAACAGTCATTGTTCCAAATATTAATGGCAGGAATAGCGAATATCCATACTCCGGGTGCTGGTATCTTGGTCGGTTTTTAAATGCTAGAAAAATAATAATTAATGGAAACGAGAACAAGGAGAAAATCTTTCTTATTCTATTTACTATCTCTATTTCCGCGATATGGGTGTAGTTATCTTCAAACTTATATTTATTCTTGATATACATGATATTTGATAAATTCAGCTTTTTAAAATCACTTGCAGTACCAGATAAGAATTTGATTAGATCTATTGGGATGGTTATTTCGATTGAAATCTTTTCTTCGCCTGTCTTCACCTCTTTGCAAGAGAGAACAGAGTCGCGTTCTGTTTGGTTTGTGTTGAGAAAGAGAAGGGATGTGTCTACTAGCTTTGCATAGGGGGCGAAAAAAGTCTTCTCTGCGATTTCATTAGTTTCCGGGGAAATGTAACTCTCTTTGATCGAAATATTCGCATAGTAGGTTATCTCTTCGAGCCTGTACATCTTCTCAATAGATATTACCTGTCTGAAAAATTCTGAATCTTGATTTATAAAAGAGATATTCTCTTGAAGTGGAAAATCTATCATAGGTTCAATCGGATTTCTGAAGAAAATCCTTTGGTATAATGCATCCTCAGCCTCTTCCAGCTTTAGATTTACCTCTTCGTCGTTAGGGTTCTCATAGTAGAGCTCATTGAAAATGTAGTAGGCTTCGAGGATTTTTTCGATATCCTCTTC
>JAFGXN010000095.1 GCA_016936615.1 Spirochaetales bacterium
AAAAATAGTACTGAAAGATTTAAAATAAAAAAAGTAAAAATTGAGCACCTTGAACAATTCAACGAATTACTAAGATACGTATATCAAGTATCAGACAAGGAAATTGAAGAAGTTGGCTATGATGAAAATGAAGAACTTGTAAAAGCAAAGAGACCAATTATCCAAAAGGCTGATGTAATTGGCTGGTTTGACAAAGAAAAATTAATTTCTCAGCTAGCAATATACCCTTACAAGGTAAATATAAGAGGTAAGGTATTCAACATGGGAGGGCTAACTGGAGTTGGAACTTACCCTGAATATTCTAATCTTGGATTGATGAATAAATTGATGAAGAAAGGGCTAGAACTCATGAGAGAGAACAAACAGTGGATATCATATTTGTTTCCCTACTCAATCCCTTACTACAGACGAAAAGGCTGGGAAATAATTTCTGATAAGATGTCTTTTAATTTTAAAGATACTCAACTTCCCAAAAACATCTCAGTACCTGGATTTGTTGAGAGAAAAAACCTCGAGCATAAGGATGTATTCAAGGTTTATGAAGAGTTTGCAAAAAGCACCCATGGATCGCTTTTTAGAAATAGCCTAGCATGGGAGGAGTATTGGCGTTGGGAAAACGAAGAGGAGAGATTTGCTGCAATCTACTACAACAAAGAAAAAAAGCCAACAGGATGCCTTTTTTACTGGATAGTTGACGATGTTTTCCACATAAAAGAGATGTTCTACCTAAACCAAGAAGCACGACACGGTCTTTGGAATTTCGTTTCAGCTCACTTTTCAATGATTGACAAAGTTGTAGGCAATATCTATAAAAATGAACCGATAGCTTTTATCCTAGAGGATAGCGAAATAGTCGAAACCATACAGCCTTACATAATGGCAAGAATTGTAGATGTAGAAAATTTTTTAAATGAATATCCTTTTGAAAACATAGCTTCTTATGATTTTCATTTTATTATTGAGGACCCAATTCTTGACTGGAACCGAGGGGTATTTGGACTATCTTTCAGTAAAGAAAAAAAACTAACAGTCAGCCGCGAAGCTGTGGGCAAGCCAGTCCAAACAGATATCCAAACTCTAACGACAATGCTCATGGGCTACAAGCGACCTTCGTATCTGCTTAACATAGAGAGAATAAAGGCAGATACGAAGACAATAAAAAAGCTAGAACAAATAATAGATCAGGAAACGCCCTATTTTTCCGATTATTTCTGATTATTTTTCATTATTGATCTTCCTAACTGCTGCTTCTGGAGGACAGATTGTTCCAGGACCTGCAACACATCCGCCAGCGCATGCCATTATTTCATAAAAGTTACCTGCATTTTTGTTCATACTTGCTGCTTTAAGCAAGGCCTTGTTTTTCTTATTCAATCCATCAATCTGGATCGGCTTAAAAGCAACCAAATCATCCTTGTCAATGAATTTTTCAACCGCAGATGTGACTCCTCCTGAAAAAGCAAATTTTGTGCCATCCCTATGAAGATTCTCCTGATCAGGAATCTCTAAATCCAGGACATCTATTCCTTTGGAGACAAGCAACATTGCAACCTCTTCAAAGCTTAAAACAAAATCAACAGAACCAATCTCCCTAGCCTCATTTTTCTTAGCTGTGCATGGCCCGATAAAGGCTATCAGCGAATACGGATCAGATTTTTTAAGCCTATCAGCTGCAATTGCCATCGGCGATGCAGTGTGAGAAATTTTATCAACTATTGTTGGTAGGTGTTTGTTTGCAAAGCTAACCCAGGCAGGACAACAGCTAGTAGTCATAAATGGCTGAGAATCTTTTTTTTCTAAAAATTCCATAGATTCTTCTTTAGCACACTCCTCTGCTGCCTCAGAAATCTCAACCACATTTTTAAACCCTAGAAGTCCTAGAGCTTTATACAACTGTGCTGAAGAGCCAGGGAATTGTCCTCGATGAGATGGAGCAACTAAGACATTTATGGGAACCCCTCTTTTCATACTTAAAATCAAATCGACAACCTGAGATTTTTCTACTACGGCTGCAAATGGACACGAAACTATGCACTGGCCACAATTTATACACTTGGATCTATCAATTTCAGCAAGTCCTTTGTTTGTCTTTACAATCGCATCAGCTGGGCAACTCAGCGTGCAAGGAGCTTTTTTATTTATAATTGCAGAAAAAGGGCATACACCAGCGCATTTCCCACAATTTATACAAAGCGACTTATCAATTACAGATTTACCATCAATAAATGAGATAGCATCAACAGGGCAAGAACTCACACAGGGCCTAGCAAGACATCCACGGCAAGCCTCTGTAACAGAATAACCTGTTTCAACGCAGGAAGAACAAGCATCCCCTATCACAGTAACAACCTCATCTGAGAAATTTTTCCTTTTTTCAATTCCTTTTGCATATTCAGCAAGAAAAACTGGACCTTTATCAATATCTTCAAATCCATAACCAAGGACAGAGAGGATTCGACTTCTGATAACAGCCCGATCCTTATGAATACAACATCTATAACTATCAGCGCCATCAGGAATTATCCTGTAGGGAATCTCTTCAAGCTTTTCAAAAGGTTTATCTTGTAAAAAAACATCAATTGTCTGTAGCAAAATTTCTCGTTTCAAGCGGATTGCATTATTTATAGTCTTACTCATTAAGCTTAACCTCCTCGGTAACAAGTTCAATAAGATGACCAAGACTAGAAGGACTATAGACTTTTTCATTTATCATGACAAACGGCGGATATTTCAGCTCTTCAGGTCTGTCAACTTCCTTGCAAAGGCCTAGACAATTTGTTCCAGCAATTTCAACCTTAGTAAGCAGTGATTCTGATAAGGCGCTTGGAAGCTCTAAAAAATCACACCCACCCATAACATAACAGGCTGTCCCAGTACAAATTTTTACAGATATTTTCTTCATATCTCCCTCCCTATTTCTACTAAAAAATTTTAAACCCTTAGATATACTCAATTTCAGTTTCCTTTAAAAAATTTTTCTCAAGCTCTTTACAGATTCTCTTCACGATATTACGTCGGATCTCAAGCTCAACTGGCATATTAGGATCCTGGTGAGCCTCATTTATTCTAGTTCCAACAATAAACTTAATTTGGTCTGAATTTTTCAAAATTTCAGTAATTTTTGATGCAGGATCATCAATAGATGGAGAAAAATTTTTATCCTCCAAATACTCAGCGACCTTGCAAAGTGTTAAGATACCCTCTGAAACATAGTCGGCTCCTTCCATAACAGATGGAGGAGGCAAGTTTGTTGAGGTTCGTTTTAAAACAACATCAATCTGACGGTTTAATTCCCTAGCAATTATCTGAGCTGTTGTCCCTCCACAAATAATCTTCGAACCATCAAATTCAGAAAAGCTATCAGCAAGATGAGAATCCATACTCTGCCGATATGGAGGCCCTGTCAAAATAAGAGTATTACGAGGCTTTCTAACATAAATCACACTACAAGTGATATCATCCTTTGCCTTCCATATATCATTCATGATACTTCTCTGCAACACCTTTTCAGAAAGATCCCTAGCCGAGATCTCAGGATTCTCAGCAATCTCACCAAGTATGAATTGGGAAAAATTTTCAATCCCCCAGCCTAAGGGATATTTAGCAGTCCCCATCCCAGATTGGGTAACTCCATCAGAGATAAAAACTATCCTATCTCCGTATTCAGGAGTAAAATTGGATATATAAATCTTTTTCAAAGATCCAGCACCAGTAAACTCAACCATACTCTTTTCAACAGATACAAGCTTTCCTTCACGAATCAACAAATAAGGGGGATTATCAAACTCAACAATTTCCGCCTTCTTACCTGGAATAATATCAGCTATCGTAAAAGTAGAATAACTAATTTTTCTCAAACTGCACTCTGGAAGGGTTCGATAGATTAGCTCGGCGGTTTTTTTCGGTGTCAAATTCTGCTCAACTGTGTTTAAGGCAGCTGTTGCAGTCAATGATGAGAGAACTCCAGCTTTAATACCACTACCAAGACCATCAGACAAGACAGCGATGACCCTTTTTCCATTTGAAACCTTTTTTGAGACAAAAGTATCACCAAAAGCAGCTTGTCCGAATTTTTTTGTTGTAGCACAATTCACCTCAACACAAAATCTCACACTACTCACCCTCGCCTTCAGTTCCAGAAAAAGAGCTAACGATAGAATTCAAAATTACCTCAGTTTCTGAAGCATTTTCACCAAGTAAAAATGCAATTTGCTGAACAGTTTGAACATTCTTCTCCAAAACAGTCTGAGCTTGCCTGATAATCCTATCCCTGTTAACGCTAGGCAACGTGATATCCTGGAAGATAGCACCAGCAAGAGTCTTCTTTTCAATTATAAATATTGAGCCCTGAACAACCCTGTTGTTGATCTTCCAAGTCCTCATCTTCATGTTTATGCCAGTATCTAATACTGTAAAAAAATCATCATAAAACGGAACAATCTTTTCTATTAGCATTCCTTGCAATCCGGGTAAAATATCAAAATTTTCTTCCACATCAGAGCCAGCTAACTGAGCAAAAGCCATGTTTGACTCAACAATAACACCCTTACTATCAACAATCACAACAGCTGAAGGCATAGTCTTAAGCAAGGCATCAGCTTTTTTCTCGGAAATTCTACGCAGATATGAGAGACACATCTGTTTTTCAGCCTTATTCTCCAGCACAGCTGCAGCAAATTCCTTACAAGTACTGTAGCCACATCCCCCACAGTTTTTCTCATCCAAAACAGAGAACTTTCCAACCGACTCTAAAATAGCCTTAATTTCCTTAAATGGATGATCAATCACGGTAATTTTTTTTGCAAAATCAGGAATAGCAATGTCAATAGACCTTTTTTCATCAACTACAGCGGTTCGAAGGGTACTAATATTCTTAATAATATTCATTTTTTGCAAGAGGTTGCCTTTTTTTCTCAACGAAGGACCATTAACACATGAACCAGGACACGAAGAGAGTTCGAGAAAAATTTTATTACCAGAGAGAGAGCTACAATTGTCGCATAGATTAGTTATAACATCGATACCGCTAAACGAAGCAGTATCAACAGATGGGGCATAAGCATTTATATTTTTACAAATCCCACCATCTACAGGAAAAAAAGCGCCATAACCACCATTTTCAATCTTCGCAACAGAGCTATCAAACAAGAAGCTGCCTAAATCTTCTGAAATCCAAGCAGAAAACTCTTCAAATGTGAGAGCTGAAAAAACTGAATCAGGATCACTATCACTTTCCAATTTTTTAGAATAACAAGGACCTAAAAAAACAACACTTATATCATCTCCATAACGCTGCTTCAACAATCTACTGTGCAAAATCATAGGGGAAGCAACTGGAATAATGTATTTTTCTAAAAAAGAGTATTTTTTCTTTATTAAAGCAACAGAAGTTGGACAGGCAGCAGAAATTCCTGGATTACAAGAATTCTCCATGAATTCTGCACATTTTAACGAAAAATAATCTGCTCCTTCCGCGGTCTCTGAGACTGCGAAAAAACCCAGCCCCTTAGAAATTTTAGCTAACTCCTCTTCAGAATAATCAAAAAAGGTCTTCCACGAAGGTGCAACAGACAAAATAACTTTTTTTCCAGATAAAAGCAACTGTCTAGTCTTTGGAACATCATTTCTAACCTTCTTTGCTGAAGCTGGACACACATCAACGCAATGACCACAAGCAATACATTCTTCATCGATAATTGAGGCCTTGTTGTCAATTATGCGAATAGCCTTCACTGGACACTCTCTTAGGCATTTGTAGCAGTCCTGGCACTCAGCAGGCTCAGTAAAAATTGCAAAACTAGAATTACTCATCAGCAATCCTCCATGTTCTGGGCTAAAATCTCTCGGACAGCATTTGGGCTAACATTATAATAGGGTTTTTCATTAACGATAATAATGGGTCCTTTCTTGCACTCATTTTGACATAGTGAGCCTTTAAGCGAGATCTCACAATCTAGTTTATTCTCATCTATAAAATTTTGGATAATTTTTAAATTTGCAAAATTCCCTCTTGAGTGGCAAGAGCTACCCATGCAAATACAGATTGTAATTTTTTTCTTCGACATATAAACCTCGCAACACTAATAAAAAGATAATATATTCAAGAAGAATAGTCAATAAATTTTTATCGATAAAATGATATCTTATTTATTAAAAAAAAGTTTTCCTCTTACTTAATAATATAAAACATGAAGAAATAAGCAAATTTACAACGCTCAAAGTAAAGCATATTTGGGTAAATACTCCTTTGAGCAATCTTGAGGTGTCGGGATTCTTCTCAACCACATTTTTTTTTGAAAATCTGAAAATCTTTTTTCAAAATCTGAGAAAAAAAAGCGCTCCGAAAAGATTCTTTTGTAATTTCTCATAGTTAAAACTGGGTCAAGTCCTGCAAAATGGGCATGACGGAGCCAACTTCCACTTACTGAATCATTTATCCTAAATTTTTTTTGGGTATTATGGTAGACTGCAAAAAGATTAAACCGATCTAAAGACATACAAACATTTTTTGCACCGCAAGTTGTCTTTCTAACCATTTCTTTAAGATCCTTTCTAGCCTCTCGCTCCATGTAATTTACAGGGAATAATCGATTTTTAGCAGTCCTTGGCTCTTTAGAATTTGTAACATCATGTCGAAACTCATTTTTTTTCATATACTCTTGAATTTTTCTTGCTTGCTTAATGACATTTGCATATTGCTTTTTCTCATCTGTATCAAAAACCGTTAATATTTTATTTTCATCAAAATGCTGCTTTGTATTCAGCAAGGATATCATCAGACGAGTTAAAGATTGAAAACCTCTTGTTATTGTGAAGTTTTTATAATCAACTCCAATCTGAAGTTTTTTAAATCTAGCTTTTTGAGCATCAGTCATTGTACCTTTTCGTCTCATCAATGACCAGGAAAATCCATAGAGATACTGCGACTCTTGACCGACTAAAATGTTATAATCGCAGGGATAATATTTAGATTTTACAAAGTTTTCGAGCCCATCAGCTGCAAGATCCTCTCGTAGATGCAGGTTCTCTTGTAATTCACAATGAACAGCCAGGCAATTTCTAGAGATTTTTTTTATTATTGAAAGAATGGCATTGCACGAAACCTTATTATGTAGCGCGATAAATCTCATCGAATTACCAACACTTACCATTTTCATTATTTCAACTGCATCTAATCTTAGATGGCTGTAATAATTAAAAGAAAAAGTGCTTTCACTAAATCCTTTACCGCACTCTTTACATGAGAATCTCTGAACTTTTCCAAATTTATTTCTGTAATACCCTTTTTTTATATACCAGGATCCTTCTGGATTTTCATTGTTTTTACATCTTTTGTTCAAACATCTGTAATTCATATTTCCTCCTTGTTATATATTATTTATAATAGGAAACTTATTTTTTACTTCAAAATAACTGTACCTATTTGTGTTCCTAAGGTAAATTTATTATTTTTCATGTAAATTTATGCAATTAACGGTGAGAACAGCAATAGATTTTAGAGATT
>JAFGXN010000096.1 GCA_016936615.1 Spirochaetales bacterium
AATTTATAAGTGTTTTGATAGTAATCTGAGCAAGTCCCCTCTGTCTGTACTCTGGAACTGTGTAGATCCCACCGAGCTGTATTGATTCGAAGCCTTGTGCGTTTGTGTTTGCCTTAGATACAATCTTAGAATCACTATGGTAAAAAAACATCCTCTGATGCATTATAATGTATTCTAGCATTTTTTCTACATATCGGCTAGAGACCTGAGTCGGTTCTGTGAAGACCTCCTCAGTAAGGTATGCACTCTGTAGTGGTGCTAACCCTCGTATATCTTTTTTTTCTGCAAGGTGAATATGTGGAGCAGATATATTCTCTTTTTGAATCTTTTTTGCCATGTAGAAGTATTCAAGTTCTAAGTACTCCTTTTTTTCTAGGAAAAAAACTAATTGATTGACAAAAAACTCTGGACCTGCGATTGATGTTACCTTTATTGGGAGCATTTTTAATCGATGGGCTAACGCTTCAATCTCTGGCGTCTGAACCTTTAGCTTGCAGTAGAGGTGGATCTCTCCTGAATGTTCGATAAGCGTAACTCCATAGATTGTTGAATTACGCCGTAAGACAAGAAGTTTGTGTTTGTTTCTGAGTATTATGTTTTTTTTAAGGAAAAAATTAGAAATAGCAATTGTTAGTGGCTCGCTCTTCTTTAAAAAAGATATTACTTCATTATTGTTTATCTTATCTTCTTGCCACATTAAAAGACTAGTACTCCTTGTCCAGTAAAATTCCCATTTAGTACTTGAAATCCAGCGCGAAATGAGAGATTGTTTATGCTGTATATTGCAATTGTTGTCGGTGTGAAATTTGCTCTTTTTATTGTAGCAACATTCGAGGTTGTTATAAGAATCATCTTGTGATGAAAATTTTCTAGCCGTTGTGCAATATCAAGCATATCTGTGTCTGATATTTCAAAGATTATTGTATCATATTTGTCTGCAATCTTGTTTATTTCTCTGTAGATTGAGTCTTTTCCTGCTTCTGTATACTGTTTTAAAAAGAAATACTTGCCGGAATTAGGAAATTGATCAAGCCCTTCTTGAAAAAAAGCCTTGTATCGCCCGACAAGTAGAATTTTATCATCTGGCTTAGGGGTTAGCTCTTTTTTTAATACAGTTATACTTCGTGAGGTATTTGTCACAATAAAGTCTTCAGCCTCTTTTAGCGGTAGTTTCTCTTCAATTTCCTTTGGATCTGGAGATAATGTGACTGAGTTATCCTTTTTTAGGTAGTTTAATTTGAGTAGGATAACTCTCTTTGCTGATTCTTTAATACTTTTTTGGAAATCATTATCTTTATAATATAGATCTAAGGCTTTTTTCCAGGTGTAGTCGTAAAGTTTCTCATTGTATGACATAAGAATTATATCATTTCCCGACCTAAGAGCCTCTATTGGGATATCGTTTTCTGATACGCCTTTTTTAGTAGCTCCATGCATTAGTAGATCATCTGTTATTATGACACCCTTGAAGCCTAAATCATCACGTAGAACTTTTTTAAGTATAAAGGGGGAGAGACTAGCAGGATCATTTGTCTGTGTAATATTGGGGTAGCTTATGTGTCCGCTCATTATCATTGGGATATTTTCATTTATCAAAAATTTATATGGAATAAGATCTGTCTCTAGAAGGGTAGGAAAGTCAGCTAATATTGATGGAAGCTTTCCGTGAGAATCTTCTGCACATCTTCCATGACCCGGAAAGTGCTTTGCTGTGCTTATTACGCTAAATTTTTCGTGTCCTTTAAAAAATGCTATAGCCATATGTGATGTTACGTAAGGATCTGCTGAGAATGCACGTGTGCCGATTATCCTTGAATCTGTGTTGTACATAATATCGACAGTTGGTGCAAAATTCATATTTATTCCAAGAATACTCAACTCTTTTGCAATGTAGTAGCCTGCAAGGTAGGCATCTTCAATTTTATTTCCAGCACCGAGAGCCATATTCCCTGGTGTTTCAATTGTTCGATCACTTACATGTCTTACCCAGCCACCTTCCTGATCTGTAGATATAAAAAGCGGAATCGAAAATCGTTGTTTCGCTGCTAAGTCTTGTAAATTTCCAATATTCTCTCCAAGCTGCATCGCGTCCTTTCCATTCCACCCAAAGATTTTTACTCCGCCTAGTTTCCTCTCGGTAATCCATCGCTTGAAGTAATTATCAGGTCGAGTTCCTTGGAAGGTTAACATTAGTAGTTGTCCTAACATCTCTTCGGGTGTCATCTCCTCGACAATCTTCTCTGCTAGGATTTCAGCTGGTTCGTTGTCGAAAAAATTTAATGAGAAAGCATTTGAACACAGAATAGTGAATATAAAACTTAGCAGCGTAAACTTTTTCAACTATATGCCTGACCTTTTAGCTCATCAATGTATGCTGAGACAGAGTGAGCAGCAATTGCACCATCAGATGCAGAGACTACTACCTGTCTAAAAGGGGTGGTTCTTACATCACCTGCTGCGTAGAGTCCTCTGATATTGGTTTGCATTTTTTCATCGGTCACAATATAGCTTGCTTCATCTTTTTCTACTGCTTCGGCAAAGGCGGTCTTAGGATTTGAGCCTATGAAGATAAATACTGCATCCATCTCCTCTTCATACTCTTTGCCACTCTCCACATCCTTGATTACTACAGACGAGACCTTGTTACCACCTTTAATCTCGCTAAGAACTGAGTTAAATCGCACATCAATCTTGTTATTGTCAAGTACTCGTTGAGCAATAGCCTTCTGCGCTCTGAATCTATCCTTTCTGTGAATCATAGTAATCTTGTCGCTAAGATTTGACAGATAGAGAGCTTCGTCACATGCAGCATCACCACCACCGACGACAAGGATTTTTTTCCCCTTGAAAAAAGGTCCATCACAAGTTGCACAGTATGATACGCCTCTACCAGAGAATTCATTTTCTCCCTTTACTCCTATCTTTCTGTGTTCAGCTCCGCTTGCAATTATGACTGCATAGCTTGTATATGTATTAGATCCTGTTGTTACAGTAAATATATCACCTGATTTAGTTATAGATTTAACACTCTCGTACGCGATTTCTGCTCCAAAATTCCTAGCTTGAGTCTCAAACTTCTGAGCAAGCTCAAAACCGTCGAGGGGTTCAGGAAAGCCAGGATAGTTCTCAAGTTCACTGATAATTAGTGCCTGACCACCAATAGACATCTCTTCTAGTACAAGAACCTTAAGTTCTGCTCTAGCCCCGTACTGCGCAGCTGATAGACCAGCAACTCCACCACCAATAACGATTAAATCTTTGTCTGGTTTTTCCATAGTATATTCCTTTTTGCTTTTTATAAATAATAATAAAAAAAACAAAATCTATCAACAAATATTTAATAAACTTTGTATAAAAGCCGATTATATACTGAGGTATTTTATGAAAGAAATTCTTAAGTTAAATGAGATAACAATTGAAGAGTCTAACCTGGTTGCTAGCTGTAACAGATCTATTTTGGGAGTAAAAGAAGGAATTATGAAAAAAGATTACAAATCTTTGACTTCGCTATTAGTACAGCTCCAGAGCAAGAGTGATGAGATTGAGCGACTTGACTCCAAACGTGATGCTGCTTTTAAAGATTTGCAATCTGCCTTAGGTCTAGAGAGTGTAGGCTTCTTTGATACAATTGTGAAACTTCCAGCTGATTTAAGAGATACGGCCTCTGAATCTTTTAGAAAATTAAAATTAAACATCTCTAAGTTTAGATCTGAGATGTGGATTATCGAAAATATGCTTAACACTGTTCAGGGTATGTTGAATTATGTTGTTAAGGAGAGCCAAAGTGTTGGTGAGAGTGGCTGTTACTCGAAAAATATCGGGATTTATAATTCCTCTACAGCTTCGACAAGACCAGTAGTCTTGAACCACACAATATAGGAGTGTAAGATGACCTCTACTTTTACAGGTATAGAGATAGGAAAAAGAAGTATCCTTGCTCATTCTCAGGGGATGAATGTTGTAGGACAAAATATGAGCAACGCCTCAGTTGAAGGATACTCTAGACAGAGAATATCAATGCAGGCAAGTGATCCTTTGTACTATCCTGGCATGAATGGCTCAACAACTCCAGGGCAGATTGGACAAGGGGTTGATATTGTCGAGATTAAGCGAGTCTCTGATATGTTGTTGACAGGAAGAATTATTTCTAGTACACACGAGAGAGGATACTGGAATGCGAGGAATAACTATCTTCTAAGAGCTGAGAATATTTATCATGAACCAAGTCATATGTCTATGCGAAGTCGTATGGACGAGTTCTGGTCAGCGTGGAATGATCTATCTGCATTTCCTGATCAGTCGCCACAGCGAATTGCAGTTGTTTCTACAGGAAAAAATTTAATCGATTCTATAAATAATCGTTATACCGAGTTGAAGAATCTTCGCGATGATGCAGATTTTGATCTTCGAGATACTGTAGATCAGATTAATGATTATATGAAAAATATTGCTGCCTTGAATAATGAGATTACACGTGTCAAGAATGGTGGAGACAATCCGAATGATTTGATGGACAGGAGAGATCTTCTTGCTGAGAAATTAGGAGAGTTGATTCACATTACGATAGATGATAAAGATCCAGATGAGTTTAATATTCATATGGGTGGGTACCAACTTGTGCAGGGTGATAAGGTTGCACTTTTTTCAAAAGAGACAGATGTTGAAAATGCTGGTTATACTAAGGTTGTGTGGGCAGAGCAGCCAGATGTTGCTGTAGATGTGATGGGCGGAAAGCTTGGAGCTTTAATTGAGCTTCGGGATAAGGACCTGCGTGGAGAGATTCAGAAACTTGATACAATGACAATAAATTTTACTGATATGGTTAATAGTATACACAGGAGTGCTTATGATGCAAAGGGTGAGACAGGGCGCGACTTCTTTGTGGAGCGACCATATGTAGATAATATAAATGGAAATTATGATAGCAATGGTGATGGAGTCTTTGACCAATCTAGGATTTTCAGACTATCTGGCTCAAATGTCTTAGATCCAGAGTCTCAGATTGGAATTTCTGGAACATTGACTCTCTCGTCAGCAAGTGGTGAGAATATTACTATAGATTATAACGCGACAGATACAGTGAAGGATTTGATAGATAGAATTAACCATTCTGAGACTGAGGTCTTTGCAAGATTAGATTTTGAAGGAAGGTTGACTTTAAAGGCTAGTGCTTCAGAGCGGATGGAAAATCCTGACTTTGTGATTCGTCATGTCGAAGATTCTGGTTTTTTTCTTACAACATACTCTGGAATCTTGCAGAATAGCGGACCAGAGGGTGCTTTTGATTGGCAGAATGTAGATGCGGTTGCTCAGCTTAGTGCTGGTAATGCGGAATTCTCTGTGGCGCCAACTAACAATCCATCAGCCTGGTTAAGCATAAATGAGGACCTGGTTCGTGACCCATCACGTGTAGCAACTGGTTTTGGAGAGAATGGTCGTCCATCTTCTGCTAAGGATGGGGAGGCTGCCTTGGCTATCGCATCGATTATGAATGATGATGTTGCACTTGGAAAGTCTCGATCTTTTCATGATTATATGGCTGAAACAATTGCATCGATTGGAGAGAGAGGAAGATCTGCCGAGATGATTTTTTATACAGTTAGCGAAAATATAGATCAGATGAGGGCTACGCGCGAGAATCTTGTCGGAGTTAATATTGATGAAGAGATTACAGATATGCTTAAGTTTCAGCACGGTTATATGGCCGCATCTAGGATAATCTCGCAGTTTGACAAGATGCTAGATACTGTAATAAACAGAATGGGAGTATAGTATGAATGGAGCAAGAATTAGTTCAAATATGGCAAAATGGAATATCCAATCAAGTCTAATGGAGAAGGGTGTTCAAAAAAACAGTGCGCAGGAGAAGTTAAATTCTAATACTAGAATAGAAAATTTGCGTGATGATCCTGTCGGTGCTGCTATGGCAATGAAATATGGTTCGAAATCAAGTAGAATTGAACAATTTGGAAAGAATATTGGGAATTTTAAGGCTATCAACTCTGAGGCTGAATCTGAGTTATATAATATTTTAAATGTCCTACACACTACTAGAGAGTTAGCAGTTCGAGGTGCAAATACTCCGACAGCTGCTGGCGCAATGCAAGAGTTAGCGCTTGAGGCTGATGGGCTTCTGCAGCAGATTTTGCGATTTGCTAACCATGTTAACCAAGATGGTAATGCTATCTTTGCTGGTAATGTTGCAAGAGATCAGGCCTTTGTTGCGATGGAGGCAAATGTTCCTGGTGCATCTTCTCACATGGTTGTTGGAATCCAGTATGTGGGCGATAATGCAGAGAACAAGCTAGAGGTCTCAGATAGGCAGTATATGGATTATAGCTTTGACGGATCAAAGATTTTCTGGGCAGAGAATCACCAAGTAGCTTCAGAACGTGATGCTAGAGCCTTCAGGCTTGACACAGACTCATCCATATTGATAAATGGTAAAGAGATTCAACTCAAGGCTGGGGATTCCATCTACTCGATTAATGAGAAGATTAACAATTCGGGGCTTGCGGTTGAAGCGTCAATCGATTCCATGACTGGTGGTATTGTTGTCTCATCTCGAACTCCTCAGAAATTGTGGCTTGAAGATGTTCAAGGTGGATCAGTCTTGAGTGATTTAGGTATTGTTGATTCGCGTCGTCGTCCGCCATACAATATTTCAGAGAGTTCTCAGCAGACTGATACCTCTGTCTTTGACTCTGTGATGTTTCTTCGAGATCAATTCTTGCAGGGAGATATTGAAGCTATTGGAAGCCGAGGTATAGATTTACTTGATAAATCTATAGACGCTATAACATCAGCTCTGACAACAATCGGAACAAATGATAAAATTTCAGATATTGCATTGCAGAAGCTTGATAAAGATAATCTCCTTGCACAGCAGAATATCTCGCAGCAGATTGGTCTTGATTTTGCTAAGGGAATAACAGATCTTCAGAATATTAGTGATGCGTATCAGACAACATTAAAGACAGCAGGCAAGGTTTTACAGCCTACTTTGCTAGATTATTTGAGGTAAAAAATGACAATAGATTCAAAAGCATATGGAAAAGTTGAGATAGAAGAGAGCCAAATTATAAATTTCCCGTTTGGAATTCCTGGATTCGAAGATTACACAGAGTTTGCGCTTTTAGACGCAGAGCAGCACTCTTTTTTTTGGTTGCAATCATTAAAAAAGATAGAAGTTGCCTTTGTCCTTGTAGATCCTCAGATGTTCAGACCTGATTATTTCTTAAATATCAGTTCGTTTGATTTGAAATCAATTGACATTGATGAATCAGCGCCAGACATGTTGATCCTTTCGATAGTGACAATTCGAGAAAATTCCGATATGACTGCAAATCTTGCAGGACCTATAATTGTCAATAGACTCAACAAGAAGGCTAGGCAAGTTATTAACGATGATTCGCGATGGCAGATCCGGCACTCAATTAAAGAGGAGCTTGAGAGTTTGCAGCAGGTCTCATCGCACGAAGGCGAGTAATGGTGGTTATATGTTAATATTGAGTCGAAGAAAAAACGAAAGCATTGTGATTGATGAACGAATTGTTATAACTATTACCTCAATTGAGAAAGATCAAGTTAAAATTGGAATTGAAGCGCCAAAAGATGTCAAAATCTTCCGCAAAGAGATATTTGATGAGATCAAGAAGGCAAATTTGGAAGCATCCTCATCAGTAACAATTATTCCTAAGATAAAATAAAAAGAATCAAGCTGATTTATTCTTCAGCTTGACTTTTTCGAATATAGAATGGACCGCTTCCAGGGTGATCAGGTCCATTTTTTTTATAGAATTTTTCTGTAAGTTCTATAAGATTTTCAGGCTTATCATTTGTGTAGCTTGGATCTATCTTGATTTTAGAATTTGTATAATTGTCTAGCAGATTTGCATCAGGACCTGTGATAGTTACATCATCGTGCTTTTGAATTTTTTCAAGAAGCTCTTCTATCGAGATATCCCAAGGCCCATCAATCAATTCTCCATTTTCGTACACGGCACAGTAGAGCCTCTCTTTTTTTCCATCGATTACAGGGACGATTACGCCAGAGTTGCTTGCGCCCATGCTTAGAAAATCAAGAGTCGGTATTGATATAAAAGGTCGTCCGATGCTAGTGCTAAGCCCTTTCCCAGTTGCCATAGTTATTCTAAGGCCAGTAAAAGAACCTGGTCCTGCTGTTGAACCTATCAAGTCTAGCTCACCTGGTTTGATTCCTGCTTCCTCTAGCATATTTACAATTGTTGGCATCAATCGAACAGAGTGGTTGAGTCCTTCCTCGTAGATTCTAATATATCTTTTATTTTCTATGCTTAGCACTATATTTAGTCGTGTAGAGCTACAGTCAAAGGCTAGTATCTTCATATTCCCCCCGATTAAAAGTCAAAATTTGAGACTTCGACAATTCGGCTATTATCCGAGTCGATAGAGATCTTTATCGTGATATAATCTTTTGGCATTCTCTCCAAAATCTTCCCAAACCACTCGACGACACAGACCCCATCTGCGTAGAACAACTCCTCCGCTCCGAGCAAGTCAAATTCCTCTATGCTATCTACCCTGTAGAAATCCATATGATATAGAGGAGTCTTTCCGTAGTATTCAGAAATTATCGTAAAGGTTGGACTTGTGACATTATCGACTATTCCTAGACCCTCTGCTATTCCTTTAGTCATCGTAGTCTTTCCTGCACCAAGAGTGCCTTCCATTGCGATGACAGAATTAGCTCTTAAAGCCTTTCCAATCTTCTTTCCAAGCTTGATAATCTCTTCAGGTGTTGTTGCCTTAAAAGTTTTCAGCGTAGTTCTCCTTGCTTATCAAGCTTCAGGATATACTCCTTTACCTTTCTTTTAGCTGGAATCAGAGGGTAGTCAATTGTTCCCATGAAATCAACATCGACTACAATCCTGCCTGCAGCATCATGCTCAAGAGTAAAGCGAATCTTCTGCTTATTCTTGTATGTTGGATTTGTATAGTAAGAGAGTTGTCCCTCATATTTTCTAATATAGTGCAAAAGAGTATCTGTTCGTTTAATTTCGTCTATTCCAATTATGTTCATATTTTTTGTGAAACCTATTCTTTAATATATAAAGATTACTATTTATTGTCAATTATCTTTGTGATTTGTTCTAAAACTGGGGATATTTCGTACTCAAAAATATCTCCAATCAGTATCGAATCCTCATTTTTGAAGGCTTCAACTAGCTCAAGCAGTTTAACATTTAGATTTGTAAAAAAATCCTTAAGATCTACACTTTTATTCTGGTAGGCATTACTCTTTTTTACTTCAGAAGAGAGCCTGACACATTTCTCAGTATCTTCCACGAATTTAAGAATTGTATTTATCGCCTTTGTGCTTTCTCCAGTTTGCATCTGTATAGAAATCTGCTCAATCTCAGGAATCATTGCAGAGAGAGATGATAGTGCATGGTTGAACTCATCTTCGGGGTTCTGCATTTCATGTATTCTTTTATTTATAATTTCTACAATAAAATTGAAGATATTTATAAGAAGGGGAAGCTTTTCATTTGCAAGATTACCTTTGAATACCTGTGTTTCATCTATCAGGGTTAGAAGATCCTCGCATTTTATATTGAGAAAAAGTTCTATATCATCGACAGTAGAGTTGTAATTGAAGTTAATTAAAGTTTTTTTATCTTCTTCACCTATAGCTGTAAGAATATCTAATACTGCTTCCTTGAGATATGATAGCTCAGCAAGTTTGTAGTCTGATTTGCTTATTAGTTTAAAATTGATTTTCTCAATTTCTTCTATACTCATATTATCAAAGGCCTCATTTGCCTGAGGGATATATGAGTTTCCGTTTACAATTATCTCTGCTGTGACAAGGTTATGATCATCTAGGAAAGAGATAGTATTTTTAATTATATCAATCAAGTTTTTTTCCTCTTCAACAGAGTAGTCAACTAGCTCGTTGTTAAAATAAATTTGCAATTTTTTCTCCTTAAAAGTTAGTTATTATTCTTTAAATTATCTAAGGATTCTGAATTCTTTTGAAGTTCATCCATAAGTCCTTCCATCTGATAGTATTTTCTCTTGTATTCTGCTTCTTTTGCCTCTAAAGCCTTTTCCATATCTGTAATATCTTCTTTAGTCTCTTTAATTTGCCTATCAAAACCACTTATCTTGTTTGCTAGAATTCCACCAGTCCTTGTGTATGGTGCAATCAAGGTATTAAGCTTGTATGCCACACCGCTATCGACGATAAGATCTCCACTGCTGTCATATCCGAAGAGTTCTTTCACAAAGCTCATATCACTTTCTAGTGCAGCATCAAGCTTTTTTTCATCTAACTGAAGATATCCAGCCATCGAGTCCGCGCTGTAGCCAGAGAACCCGCTTTCATTTGTAGAAATTCCTATTTGGGATAAAAGTTTAAACGGATTATCATTTGAAAGCGTGTATGCTTCGTACATTGTCTGTCTCAAGGCATTTCTAATCTTCAGAACAGTAGAATCGCCCCGAAGAATGCCCATTTTATCTTTATTCTCTTCTTTATACTTATCTATCTCAGATTGGCTCATTCCGTAGTAGAGGTAGTTGAGCTTGTCGAGATCTTCTTCTTTATCAGTAGTTAAAAAGGTTATTGTATCAATCAATCGATTATACTCTATTACCATATTCACAATAGCATCTTTTGCGCCTTGAGTATCAGGCTTTATTGATATGCGACTTTCGCCACCCTCTCTTTCGAGTTTGATATTAACGCCAGCAACCAAATCATCGACATTGTTGCTATCTCGAGTTACCTTAATTCCTTCAAACTCAAACTCTGCGTCACTTGCCTCAGATATTGGTGAGACTGCTACGTATTCAGCCTCAGCATTAGGATCACTAATATTTATTCCTGTAATAACTAAATCTCTATCAGTGTTTTTGTTAGAGAAGACAAGAGCCTTTAAATCACCCTCAAGGTCTGAGAGTTTAATCTTTATCTGAATCTCTTCATTTTCAGCAGAGATTTCACCATAAGCGATGTTTTTTGAGCTAGTCTGAATCTCGAGGAAATTATTATCAATTACCTCTTTTGGGACCAGATTTTCATCTATATTTATATCATTTATTTCTGATTTTTCATTTTCAATATTTATGTCATCGAGATTAATTTCGCCTGAATTTTTGATATCAGGTCCTGTCGGCGAACCATCAAAGGGCGAAGGTTTTTTATTGTTTATAACTTTCAGAGTTATAGTTATTTCAGAGTCTGGGCTAAGCTTTGAACTATCAATGTCGAAGCTTTTCTGGGAGTTTGGAGTAAGAAGTAGCCCGTTTTTTTCTTGGGAAAAAAGTTTATCCTCCTGTAGGTTAGGGGAGAAAGCAGAAGTAGTGTTCTTTTTTATTATATTATTGTCTAGTGCGAAATTCAGAGCATCATCTTGGAATATTAGTCTATTATTCTTGCCAGTTATTTGAGATTCAATGATAAAGACCTTTTCATCAGGAGATGTTCTTATTACCTTAGCTGAAATTTGGTTAGAGCCTCGGCTATTGATTTTGTCAGCAAAATCCTCGAAGCTACCGCCTCTGTAGTAGAAGCTGACCTGTTTGTCGCCAGTTCCGAAGGTATACTTGCCCTCAGGTACAGTTGCGTTTTCAGAAATAGGTGCAGATGTTAATCTATCTGCCTTTGCGATTTTGTTTACTTTTATCGTGAAATCTTGTGGTGCTGCATTTTTGTTAGCAGTTCCAGTTACAAATTGGTCATCGCTTGAGTTAAAACTTTTATTATTAAAAGGATTGTCAAAACTATATAGATAATTTGTCGAAGTTCTAAAAGCCTTTAGCTGTTTATCAAATTGCGCCCACGAGGATTTTTGGGTATTATAAAGCTCGACCTGCTTTTCTAGCTTTTCAAGAGGCTTGCGTTCAACTTTCATCAAGTTTTCAATCATCTTGTCTACATTGTATTTAGAGCTAGCTCCAGGTATGCTCATTTCAGACATTACAGGTCGTCCTTTTATGCTTGTTCGTCAACAAAAAGTCCTACAATCTCTATAGCTTCTTTCATCTTTTTATGAAGATTTCGTAAGTCTTCTGCAGGTAGCTCTCTTACTACCTCATCAGTGCTTTTGTTGATTATTTTTACGAAAATTTGATCAGTCTCTCTGTCAATGTTAAACTCAAGATCTCTGTTAAGAGCATTTGTCATTGATTTTATATCTGTGAGATAGTTCTCAAATTCTTCTAATGAAAAAGATTCTTGTATTTCTTCAAGAGATTGCTCTTTTTCTTTTATATCATTTTTTTCTATTTTTTCATCTGTTGGTCCAGAAACTTTTTTATTACTTTCCTTCCCTATTTGTCTGTACTGTTCAGAATTACTAATTGCTGCTTGGTAAGGGTTTTGGTTAATTTCTATACCCATATACAACTCCATTTTAAAGTCTATTATCATTCTAAAAGGTCAGGAAGGGGCGCATCCTTCCCAAACATGTTCTCGAAAGATAACGTCCAGCAATCTCTCGATAAAAGACCTATAATAGTTGCAATACTGACTGGGGTCGGACATTAGCCTGTGATAGCATAGCAATTGAAGCTTGATTAAGTATCGAATTTTTCGTAAACTCAACCATTTCACTAGCCATATCAGCATCTCTAATCCTTGATTCAGCAGCTTGTAAGTTCTCTGCTGAAATATCGACTCCCTTCTGAGCCTCATCTAAACGGTTCTGATAAGCACCAAGATCAACTCTTTGTTTAGTTACTTTAGAAAGTGCATTGTCAATTACGCCAATTGCCTGGTTTGCACTATCAATTTCTCTAAGGCTTATCATCTCGCCTTCACCTGCATTCCCTTCCATAAGTCCTAAAGCATTTGCGCTCATTGTTCCTATGAAAATTTGCTCACTCTGGTTCATGTTTGCACCCATTTGAATTCTCATTGGCTGTCCTACTGCTAGGTCTCTAGAAAATCTTCCAGTAAGCAGTGTTAGTCCATTGAATTCAGATTGTTCTGCAATTCTATTTACTTCATCAACCATCTGTGAAACTTCAACTTGGATCTGCATTCTATCCTCTGCGGAATAAATTCCATTTGCAGCTTGGACAGAAAGTTCCCTAAGTCGTTGAAGAATGCTTGTTGTCTCTTCTAAATACCCTTCAGCTGTTTGAATAAAAGAAATACCGTCTTGGATGTTTCTACTTGCTTGACCAAGGCCTCTAATTTGAGCCCTCATCTTTTCCGAAACAGCCAATCCTGATGCATCATCTCCAGCTGAATTGATTCGCATTCCCGAGCTAAGCTTCTCAAGATTTTTTTGCACACTTTGATTGTTTACGCCTAAAACTCTGTTTGCATAATCAGCACTTAGGTTGTGATTAATAATCATATCCCCTCCTTGTTGTCATACTTAGTATGTAATACCGATGACAGGATTAACAAAAATACGCGCCTTTGTTAATCCATTCTCAATGAGATGTCCCGTAAATCCGTTTACGAGATATCTCAAAGGAAACCGATACTATTTATCGGAGGGTTAATTTTTCAAAGATCAAAATCCGGTACAATTAAGTACCGGATTACTCTCTTCCCCTTAGTTAAAATTAACCAAGAAGTTGAAGTACAGACTGAGTCTTAGTGTTAGCCTGAGCAAGCATAGCTGTTCCACTCTGAACAAGAATACTGTTCTTAGTAAAATCAACCATTTCTTTTGCCATGTCAACATCTCTGATTCGAGACTCTGCTGCTTGTAGGTTCTCAGCACTAATGTCGATTCCCTTAACAGCAAATTCTAGTCTGTTCTGATAAGCACCAAGGTCTGCTCGTTGTTTGTTAACAATCTTAAGAGCATTGTCCATCTTGCCAATTGCCTGGTTAGCGTCATCAATATTCCTCAACGAAATCTTACCATCTGCATCAACAGCACCAAGAGCAGTAGCAGTCATTGTACCAATGAACAATCTCTCTCTCTGGTTCATGTTTGCACCCATGTGTATCCACATTGAGTGAGTTACAGTGTTAGTTCCTTCTTCTCTAGCAAATCTTCCAGTAAGAACATTCATTCCGTTGAACTGAGCATGAGAAGCAATTCTGTCTATTTCATCAACAAGTTCAGAAACTTCGACTTGAATTTGCATTCTGTCTTCTTCAGTATAGATACCATTAGCTGATTGAACTGCTAACTCTCTTACTCTGTGAAGAATATCAGTTGTCTCATGTAAATAACCTTCAGTTGCTTGGATGAAAGAAATACCGTCTGAAGCATTTCTAGAAGCTTGTTGAAGTCCTCTGATCTGAGCTCTCATCTTTTCTGAAACTGCAAGTCCAGATGCATCATCACCTGCCTTGTTGATTCTCATTCCTGATGCTAGCTTTTCCATGTTACCGCTAACTTGACCGTTGGTAACCTTGAGTTGTCTGTGTGCATTGATTGCACTTAGGTTGTGGTTTATTATCATTGTGTTCCTCCATGAAAGATATTGGGCATCCTTGCCCATAACAAAGATTCTATGAATCTCTTGTTATTCACAACTGTTCTATGTCCAAAATGGACCCTATACTATATATCGTAATATTCCTATTAAAACTTTAGATAAATTTTCAAGAAAAATCAAGTTTTTTATTTTGTTTCTATCAAGTTTAGGTATCTTTTTGCTATTTCGTCTTGATTATCAATAGTTAGAATTCTTTTAAAGTACTCTTTTGCGCTTTGGATATTCTCTTTTTTCATTTCAAGAATTCCAAGGTTAGAGAGAATCTTGATGTTGTTAGGATCTAATTCAATAGCTTTGTCGAGATAGCTCTTGCTCTCTTCAAGATTGTTAAGTTCCATGCTACAAATTGAGAGTTCATTATATATGTCTGCAAAGTTCTCTTGCAGTGATAGAGCTTTTAGAAAGGCTTCTTTTGCTCGAATGTAATCTTCTATCTTTCTGTATCCCCATCCGATTAGAAACCAGGCATTCCATACTTCGTCATTTGTCTTCAGAAAATTCTTAATTTTTTTGATTCCGATTCTTTCTCTGCCATCTTTGATATCTTCGAAAGCCTCTTTGAATATTTTTTCATTTTTAAGTTCTCGTTCTAGGATAGATAGGCTCTTTTTTGCCTTTTGAATTTTCTTTTTATCTTGAGATTTAGAGATAAA
>JAFGXN010000097.1 GCA_016936615.1 Spirochaetales bacterium
CAGGAGAGATGAAGGACGAACTGGCACGTCTTAAAAAAGAGTTGAAAGAAAAAGACAAACAGATCCGCAAGAACGAGAAAACTATTGCAGAGATGGCGGCTATTATTACTCTAAAAAAAAAGATGGCTCAAATGTGGGGGGATCACGAGGAAGAATGATCTCGTCTGAGGACAAGCGGGCTGTTCTGGAGCTGATTGATGAAGCAGTCTGCAACGGATCCCGACTGATTCCTGCGTGCGAAGCCGCAGATATAGCGGTTTCCACATATCGCCGCTGGAAAAATCGAGAGAATCTGACCGATCAGCGACAATTCGCAAAAAAAATCTGTCCTTTCGAATTGACAGATGAGGAACAACAGAAGATCATTGATGTCTGTTGCGAGGATGAGTATAAAGATGAAACACCCTACACAATTTTTGTAAAACTTTTAGAAGCAGGGATTTATATCGCAAGTATCCGGAGTTTCTACAGAGTTCTTGGCAGGCACGGACTGACAAAACATCGCTCATGCAAGCACCCCGGAGTGAAACATTCACGTCCTCCGCAGAAAGTGGCAACAGCACCTAATCAGGTCTGGACTTGGGATATAACATGGCTCCCGACATATGTCAAAGGGCTGTTTTTTTATCTTTACACGATTATTGATATATGGGATAAAAGCATTGTCGGATGGGCAATTCATGAGGCAGAATCTGATGAATATGCGGCACAACTTTTTTCCTCTACTTTATATGAAAACCGCTTACCATCAGTCCATATTCATTCCGATAATGGAAACCCAATGAAAGGCATATCTTTGCTGACACTGCTAAATAGACTAGATCTAGTTAACAGTTATTCACGTCCTAGAGTCAGCAATGACAACCCCTTTATTGAATCATTTTTCGGAACACTAAAAAATCACAGAAAATATCCAGGCAAATTTAACAGTATCTCGGAAGCAAGAGAATGGGCTGGTAATTTTATATCCTATTATCACAACCATCACCGACACTCAGGAATCAACTATTTCACACCCCACCAGATGAGATCTGGAGAATACATAAAGTTGACTCAAATAAGAAATGATACACTAACCAAAGCCTTAGCTGAAAAACCCGACAGGTGGAGAGGCCGAACTCCTAAACTGTGGAATCCGAAACATATTGTAATATTGAACCCAGAAAACAAACAACAACAAATGGAAATATATGCGAAACAAAAAATGCTTCAACTAGCTTGACATAAATCGCTATCCCTTGCATTGTTTTGAAACTATAGAAGATATGGATAAAAATATTAAGATCTTATTCAAAGTTATGGTAACAATGGAATTTCACTTTAACATCCTTACTGCTCATAAAAGAATCGTATCAAAGATATTTTAATCAAGCAATTTAATATGGTTCCAGATATTGTAAAACAAATTGAAGCCCACTTGTTTAAATAAAATCCTTAAGGTATAAAAAATCTTTAATCACATAATAACGATTTCCAAAAGATCGATCAACCTTTTTCCCCATCCTTAAGAATATCCCTCCATCTCCACAAAATTAAAAAGGAAGAACAACTATGAACAAAGACGAATACCTGAACAATGAGCATGTACACAATTTTAATCGCTGGCTGATTGAGCGTATTGATAATGCGGGGTTGTTTCGTCATGGCTACACGATTGAGCGGAGCAAGAAGCCATGGCAGTGCTCAAGCATTTTTGATGCTTTTAAGAAATATGAATGGAAGTTTACGACTACTGATATTGATGGGAAAAAAATTAGTGGTACGACTTACGAAGATTCTAGTTTTTTCCTATCAGAAAGCTCAAGAAAAATAGGACAGTATTTGGGCAAAGACGATTTTAACAAGATTAATGTCCAGAGTAATTTCGAGCAAGTTCAAGTTTTGGAGATGGTGAAGTGAGGAAGGGGTTTTCCTGCTGGCGATGCTGCAATTGATGTTTTTTATTATAATGAAAAGCAGAGAAAAACCAGATTCTGTTGCTTCTAGCGTCGTTGTTGGTCTTTTTTTGTTTTTGAAAGACTATTCAGTCAGGCAATTTCCTATTTTTCCCCTGAAATCATAATTTTTCCTGAAATCCTCCAATTCCGTGAAGAGTTTTATCAAAATTTATCCTTAATATTATTGGAGGTGAAAATGAATAGAATAATTCAAAACACTCGAAAATCAGTACGCCAGATAAATCCGATGGTTGATTTAGTCTTCAAGGCGATTTTTGGTACTGAGGGAAGGGAATTCCTTCTAGTTGATTTGTTAAATTGTATCTTCGGCGAAGCAGGGCTGCCGCTTGTCGTTGAAGTTAAGATTGAGAACCCGTTTACCGGAGTAGATTCTCTGTCAGACAAGGAATTGGTTATTGATTTGCTATTGAGGGATGAGAGTGGGCGGTGGATACAGCTTGAAATGCAGGTCGAAGTCTACTCGTATCTTCAGCAGCGGATGGTCTATGGTATTTCTACTTTAACGTACAAAACCATAAAACGTGGTGATGATTACGGTAAGGTCAAGGAAGTTGTTGGCCTATGGATTTTAGGTAAAAATCTTGATAATCTGGAAGGCGGTTTAGATGTTGTAGAGTTAAAGAGCCGGCTAGGGCGAGACTATGGTTCTTTGCAGAAAATTGTAACAATTGAGCCTCAAAAGCTTGCAAATTCTAGTGACCGCTTTGGAAAATGGATGTATATTATAGGTAAGTGGGAAGACTATTTTTTAGAAAAACCACTTGATTGGATGATGGATGATAAAATTTTTAGAGAGGTTGTAACGGTTATGAGTATGTTTTCGCGAGATGACAAATTATTTGACGAATACCTGAAAAGAGAAGAATTCCTTTATGATGTCTATCTCCGTGAACAGTCAGGATATGACCGGGGAATCGCAGAAGGAATTGAAATCGGCGAAGCTAGAGGTAAAGCAGAAGGCAAAGCAGAAGGCAAAGCAGAAGGCAAAGCAGAAGGCAAAGCAGAAGGCAAAGCAGAAGGCAAAGCAGAAGGTAAAGCAGAAGGCAAAGCAGAAGGTAAAGCAGAAGGTAAAGCAGAAGGACTGTTGCGTTTGCTCGTGAAGAAGTTCAATTATTCCAGTTCAGATCCTGAAGATGTTCGAGACATTTCTGACAATAATATGCTCGATAAATTATTTGATCTGGCGCTTGATGTTCAATCGTTGGATGATATTTTGAAAGAGTTGAAGAGATCGTAGATGTTTAAAGATGCAGAGTCTTTAACTTTTGTAGACATACATTGTCTTATTTTGATTTTATCGGAGATCATTTTGAAAAAAATAATAGAGACGAAAAGACTTTTTCTCAGAGAATTAGTTAAAAGTGATAAAGAAGAGTTAGCCAAAATATTGACTGATCCGGAGTCAATGAAATATTATCCCGCACCATTCAGTTATAAAAAGGTTGAGGATTGGATAAAATGGAATATCGATAATTACAATAAATATAATCACGGGCTTTGGGCTGTTATTTTAAAAGAAGGAAATGTTTTTCTTGGAGATTGTGGAATAACCATGCAAAACATTGACGGCGAACAATTGCCTGAACTTGGATATCATATTAAAAAGGAATATTGTAATAAAGGATTTGCCACAGAAGCTGCAAAAGCTTGTATGGAATATGCATTTGGGACTTTAGATTTTCCTGTATTATATATTTATACAAAACATGATAATAAACCTTCATTCAGAGTCGCTGAAAAAATTGGAATGAAGTTTGTGAAATATTTTGATAAAGAAGTAATGAGTGAAAAAGTAAAGGAAATACTTTACTGCAAACACCGATAAAACGACATATAACAGCGGTTATGTCGGTTCGGGCGGAGTACCCTATGTGCCAAGATAGTTGAACCATAAAACTAAATTATTAGGAGGTTCAATTATGCAAAATACAGTGTTTCATTCAAAGAGCAGGCTGCCGACGGCAACTTCGCATAATCGCGGTCACGTTAGCTGCAATTCCATTTTTTAAGAAAAGGAGGAAAAATGAAAAAGGTATTTTTCGTTATCTTTATACTCTTGTCATTTAATTCATTATCTGCAAAACGGGCCGTTCCCAAAGAGGTTCAATCAATTGAATACCAAGGCCTGAGATACGTTGCAATCGAATGTGGTTGGGAAGTCGATATAAGACAAAATGGTGGAATAATTGAAATATGGGACATCGAGAAGAATGTATTAATAAAAAGAAAAATCATTTACAGAATAAGGTACAACCCATTTATAGAAAGGGATGTACAAGATATTTTCATTACCAAATTAGACATTAGTGAAGATGGGAATTTTCTCATTATCACAGACGAAAAAGAAAGGATTTATTATATGAATCTCAGGAATTTCAAAGTTCATAGAAAAAGAGGATAAGGAGAATGGAAGTAAGAAAAAAATGGGAACTCCATCTCCCATCATACAGGTGCTCAGGGCCTAAAGCCCTCCGGGCTTTGCCAAACATTCCATTTTGTGGTATATTTCACCAGTCTGCGTAACGTTAGCGAAAAAATCTTATTAATATCTGCTATACGTTGCACAGAAATAATATACAAACTATTAAGAAATTCCGGAGGTATAAAATGATAGAGGTTAAGACAGGTCTTGATAAAGTAGCAGTGTTAAAATTAAATCAGTTTCATTTGTTTAGGAAAAAGATCTTTTTGCTCTTAATATTCATGATATTATTCGTTGCATTTGGATTGGTAAATTTCTTTTATTCAGAAGAGGAGTGGGAGAAATATCTAGGCCTTATTTTTGCAATAGTTTTCGGATTGGGATTTCCATTATTATGTTATGGGACGATGAAATTTATCGTATGGCTGTATTTGAGAAGTTCAAAATTTATATCGGGTGAAACCAAAATAAATTATAGATTTGACACCGATATAATTTACTATTCTATGGAAAAGTCTAATATGAAAATGACTTGCGAATGGGAATGGAATTTATGCTATAAGGCCTATGAAACAAAAGAGTACTATTTTATCTACATAAGTAACATGCAAGCGCATATTGTTCCTAAAAAAGATATTATTGTTGGTACTTCGCAAGAGTTAACAGAAATACTGAAACATAAAATAGTAAATTTTAAACAAGTCAAATAAATAATTATTATTTCTGTTTCTGGGGAGCCCTCCGAGGAATTGAATTACAATTTATTAAGAGATTATTATTTAAAAGGATAATTTTATGCCATTTACATTTGCACATCCACTTGCAGTTTTACCATTAGGTAAAAAGAAAAACAGATACTTTAATATGACAGCTTTGATAATAGGTTCAATGGCCCCTGATTTTGAATATTTTATACATTTCAAGCCATATCAGATTCATGGGCATACAATATTGGGGCAGGTCTATTATAATTTACCCTTAGTCATATTGTTATCTTTTATATACCATCACATCTTAAAGGAATCAATGATTATACATCTCCCTAATCCATATGGTTCAGACTACTATTATCTAGTAAAGGAAAAAAGGCAATCCAGGTCTATGACCGGGGCTGTCGTATTCATATATTCAGCTTTCATCGGGATGTTTACTCATTTGATCTGGGATAGTTTTACACATGTTAATGGCTATTTTGTAACTAGGATATCACTTCTTTCAAAAGAGCTTAGTATAATGAATTATGATATTCCAGTATATAAAGTCTTGCAACATGGCAGTACAATTCTGGGATTATCCATTCTATTTATAGTGTTATTGAAATTACGCGCAAGACAAACAACTTCTAGTTCACCTAAAGTTAGCAGAGGGGGAAAATTTCTATTTTGGCTGAGTGTTATAGGAATTGCTTTCCTGGTTGAATTTACAGTTATATTCATTTTGAAGGATCTATCTATAGGTCGACTGATTGTCGGAATTATTAACGGTGGATTTTTGGGCCTTCTCATAGCTTCATTTCTTGATAAATTATTGCGATTGAAAAAACATCGCAAACAGTCGCACGTCATATAATAAGCTGTTGCCAACATTCATCGGGTTTAAATATACTTGCTTTTGATCTTCCCACTTTTCACTCCATTCCCATCCGTCGCCAACCGATAAATAATTAAAGGGCAACTTTTGCTTTTTTCACTACTACAACTTCAGTTTCAATTACTAGAAAAAGGGGGAATTAAAAACATATGAATAAAATGGGAGAAATTAAGGATCATTTTGATAAAGAAGCGAATTTTTATGATGAAATTATTTTGAAATTGATTCCATACTACAGAGAAATGGTTGATGCATTAGCTTCATCAATCCCGTGTGATCAAGGGAGCTCAATAAAGGTTCTTGATCTAGGCTGTGGAACAGGTTCTATTTCAAAGGCAATTCTAGAGAAGTACCCAGATGCAAGGTTTACCATCATTGATATATCAGAGGAGATGTTAAAAATAGCTGAAAACAAAATTGGGAGCAAATCAATCGATAAAAGCATCTGCAAAGATTTTTACAAATTCAATCTTGAGGAGAAATACGATGTTGTTGCATCTTCTTTGGCTCTGCACCATCTGATTACGGATGAAGATAAAAAAAAATTTTACACTAAGATATTTAAAATGCTAGAACCAAAAGGAGTATTTCTTAATGCTGATGTTGTCTTAGGATCTAATGATGATTTTCAAGAGAGTTATATGAAAAAATGGATTTTATATATGGAAAAATCCTGCTCTATGGATGAGATTACTAATAATTGGCTGGTAAAATATAAAAATGAAGATAGGCCTGCAAAATTGATAGATCAAATAAAATGGCTTGAAGAAATTGGCTTTTCCGATGTAGATGTCATTTGGAAATACTATAACTTTGCAGTTTATGGCGGGGTTAAAACAGCTCAATTTTTATAGGAGATTAAAATGAAAATGGATTCATGCAAATCCAGAAAATAGGAAATGGATTATTAGCAGAATTCAAGAATTGTTGTGAATGTTTATTGACTCTGTGTACAGCCTTAGTATCAAAGGAAATTAATAATGGAAGACAATCTTTTTTTTTATAACATCAATGACCGATTCACGGCAAGATGCATTGCTTGAATATGACTTAATTTGAGCTATCAAATAAAACATGAATGTTCTGTTCGTTTCTGTTAAAATCACCTGATTGGTTTACTTTTTTTGAAAAAATCGGGTTCAGGATTCTTGAAAGATTAATTGACTACGATGTTAAGCAATGGTAGAATTATTAAAGTTTTATTTATATCAACGTATCGAATTGGAGAGCATATGAAACATTCAGGTTCTTGCCTTTGCGGCAGCATAAAATATGAGATTACAGGGGATTTTGAAAACTTTTTCTTCTGTCATTGTAAATATTGTAGGAAAGATACAGGCTCAGCCCATGCTGCAAATCTATTTTCTTCAACTGCAACGTTGAAATGGGTGAAGGGCGAGGAAAAAGTTCAAGCATATAACCATAACAATTCAGGTCACATAAAGAGCTTTTGTCCTATTTGCAGTTCAGCACTGCCAAATCTTCAAATGGAAGGAAAGCTCCTTGTTGTTCCTGCAGGAAGTCTGGATACCGATATCAAAATCATCCCCACAGGCCACATCTATTTAAATGAAAAAGCCAACTGGGATCACAATCTTGAGAAGATTCCCCATTTTCAGGAGTTGCCAGAAGAGTAATTAATATCTAGTATCGACTTATAGTTAATCATATGCTTTTTATACATAAATTGAACTGTAATTTATGACATTTTTAAACGTGAACAAGGAGAAGAAAATAAAAATGAAGAAACAGATAGAAAAAATGAAAGCAGTTAAATGGATCATCGGAATCTTTATCATTGTTATTGTTGTTCTAGGGGGTAAATATACCTTTGATATAGTTAAGGGTTCTCCCCCAACTACAGTACAACCCGTAGAAAAATCAAGTCAAATCGTTGTATTGTTAAATAGCGAATTCGTAGCTCATGACTATGACGGAGGAGCTTCTTTATCAGGTATATTTATCGAGAATGAATTAAGCCAAATTCAAGTCGAAATTGGATTATCAAGAGGTTTCAGCAAGCAGTATTATTTTATTGAAAAAGGTGTATTAGTAAAAGTTCGAGAAACTGAAGAAGTTTTTCCTTATGTCGATGGCTTGGGAGGTCTCGATTACACACGCCTAGAACTTGAGTATGAAGTTACATATGTAATTAACCCGACTGGACTTACGAAACTGGAAGAAGCAGGAGAGCAGACTCTTGGAGAAATCATGACCGAAGAACAAAAATATGAAGAATTCAAATCTAAATTTATTGAGTACCGCAATAAAATTGAAGAGAAGAGAAATTGTGAGAAAGAGACCTCTCTCATAAATTGAGAAATAATTGACAATATCCACGTGAGGGTGGTAATATGAGTGAATAAAAAAAGATTTTGGAGATATATAAATTCTATTTGTCTGTTTTTATATTTTTTCTAGTATCTAAGGAGTTTTCATGTATAAATTAAATTGGTTAATGTTTCTATTTTCTTTTTTATTTATGATTCTTCCATCGAAAGGAAATGCCACTTATTATTGGTTCAATAATGAAGGTAAAAAATATATTATTGATCTTGAATCTTTAGAAAAGCTTGAAGTTAGTGACGATTTGAAAATCATTGCACCAAAATTTTTTGAGGATTTTAATTCCGTCACGTTTAAATCTAGTGAAAGTTATTATAAATATGATTTTAAAAGTAATACTTTTATCAAATCAGGGAAAAGTGGAAAGATTATTTCTTTTACAGATTCTAATTATTCTTTAGATATTATTGATCTTGAAAGCGAAGTAGAGTTTATTTTTTACAAAAATAATACTGTTTTAAGAACGGTAAAACATCAAATAGATGATTTTTTTCGAGATAACTTTTTCGAAAGAAATGAATATTGGGCAAAAAAAATATATTTCGATTCAAAGAAGAATCTTATTTATGCTCATCATGACCATTACGGTGACTTTAATACAGTACCTTTAGTTCAATATTCAATCGAAGATAATATTGCTTCGTATATTAGAGATACGCATTCTGGATATGTTAATTGTCAATATTCCTATAATTCTTTTGTTTTTTATCAAGGATTAAATAACTCTACAGAAGGAACAATATGTCTTTATGAGCCTTTTTCTTTATCAAAAGAAGGGCGAAAAATTCCACTTGACAAGAGTGTGGAAAAAATCCGATTAGTCACATACATTAAAGAATTACAAAAAATACTGATTTGTACTCGTGGCAAAATCTATTTTTATCAATTACTTGCTGATGATTCTTTAAAACTACTCAATACTTATTCAGACAACGATTCTTGGTTTTTGAGTTTTTATTATAATAATTCTATTGTTTATTTTGATGATCTAGATTTTCTCCTTTTCGCAGATCTTAATTCAAATAAAGTTATAAAGAAATTGAATCCCAGAACAGATTTGAAAGTCTCTAGGATTCTGGAATTATTATGAAATGATACTCTTTACAAACAATATGCATGTTACTGCGGCCTGTACTGTTAAAATTATCCATACAGTCTCAAATATCAAATAGAGAGAACTTCCTTGAAAATTTCACGTAAAATTATTCCTTCGTTGCTTCGCGCCTTCGCGTGAGACCATCTTCTTTCTTTTTCCCATCTGTGTTCATCGAGTTGCAAGTAACGGGCGGTTTCCTCAATAATTTGAGATCTTGCCTTCTTTTCCCTTTCCTGATTGACAATCTTCCTGTCAGACTTTAAACTATAACTAATTACTTATACGGGAGATTTTATGGAAAAAATTGTAAAGGCTTTTGAGGAAGGCTTTGGTTATGACATTCTTTTGTGGTTCCAGTCGTGGCGGACAGATTTCATCGGCTGGATTTTTGCACCTTTTAATTATATCGGTACAGAATTCTTCTTTATTGGATTGATAGCAATCATGTACTGGCTTATCAACAAGCAGCAGGCACAGCGGGTATCACTTGTTTTTCTTTTTACAATGTGGGTAAATGCTTTCTGCAAGGCATGGTGGAAACGACCACGACCATACATGGTAAGCGTTGAAGGGAAGCAACAGGTTAACCTGTTCAAGCCATTTGCTCCGCTTGAAAGCTACGGAATCCCATCAGGCCACACAATGAGTGCAGGCTCTTTCTTCGGATACCTAGCCTTTGACACAAAGAAAAAATGGCTCCGTGCAATCTTTTTGGCTCTGGTTCTGTTGATGCCCATCTCCAGATTGGTTCACGGCTTCCACTTTATGCAGGATGTCGTTTCAGGCCTTCTGTTGACACTCATCATTCTCGTAATCTACGCATTCGTGGAAGATAAAATCTTCGAGGCCTTCTATAACGCACCAATCTGGAAGTCGGCTCTCGTCGTCATTTCAGTCTGCGCAATCCTTCTTCTTACAGCAATTCCAATCAAGCCGACTCACCACAGCTTCAAAGAGCTGGTATCATTGAACGCAATCCTCTGCTTCGGAATGCTCGGATTCATCCTCGAGAACAAAGTCTTGAAGTTCTCAGTCGCCGGAGTCTGGTGGAAAAAGCTGCTACGACTGCTCACAGGATTTGCCGGAGTAGCAATAGTCTATCTCGGCTTGAAATTTGCTTTTTCTTTTTCAGAGAAAAACGAGAATCTAGAAGTTCTCTATTTTATATTTAGATACATCCGCTACGGATTACTCGGATTCTGGGTAAGCTTTGGCGCGCCATGGTTTTTCGTAAAAATCAAATTGGCAGATAAAGAATAATTATTTTGAGGTTAAAATGGAACAGCTAAAGGTAATGTTTGTGTGCTTAGGAAATATTTGTAGATCTCCCTTAGCCCATGCTATTTTTCAACGGGATGTCGATGTAGCCGGATTAAGCGACGTGATTCACGTCGAGTCTTCCGGCACAGGCTCGTGGCATATAGGCCACCTGCCAGATGCACGAATGCGAAAAGAGGCAGCCTCCCACGGCGTTGAGATGGATCACAGGGCAAGACAATTTGAAGCAAGTGACCTCTCCGAGTATGATCTCATCTTCGCGATGGATAGAGACAACAAAGCCAACATACTCTACCTTGATCGCAACGGCGAGAATGCACATAAAGTCGCACTCTTCAGGGACTACGACCCGCAGGCAGAGTTAGGTGCAGAAGTTCCCGATCCATACTATGGCGGGGCTAGGGGCTTTGCACAGGTCTATGAGATAGTCGAGCGTACAAGCGCCCAACTTCTAGACCATATCAGAAAGACTTATATTGAAGGTGCGAAATAAAACAAATTGTTTTTATTGTATCGTTTCCAGCGTTGAGGTGTTTATTTTATATAATTTATTGGAGGTCTTATGAAAAAGATTTTTAAAACGTCAATACTTTTGACAGTTATGCTTTCATTTATGGCATGTTCAGATGATACATCATTTTTATTTAGCCCGGTTTCAGAGGATTTAGTAAAATCTGAGAAAAAACTTGTAACTGAGCTAGCTAGAACCGAGAAGGTTTTAGACTCAAAAGAAGCAGAAATTCTTGATAATTTAGAAGAAGGCGATGAGGCTGATTTGAACTATCTTTACTCTGTCAGCGGATTACTTTCGCAGCGATTCCTCATGCTTGCAAACAAATTGTCTGCAAATTTCCCAGAATCAAAGAATATCGATAAGTTCCTGTTAAGAAAAATCGAACTTGGAATGAAATCGTGGAGCATTGACCTTGATAGCGATATTGCTCGATACAGAGCAAATTTCCCAGCCGATGCAGAAGGACACAAGACAGTCGATCAGGCTGAGGTTTTTACAATAATCTATTCAGGATACTTAGATCCTGAGAGTGAAGAGAGTAAAGAGAGCTTCGACAAAGTCTTTGCCTTCGAAGAGAAGTACAGAGGCAGCGAGGAAGCATTGGACTTTCTACTTACACTCTATGACTATGGTGCAGATGATGCAACAAAAGATAAAATTGTAGAACTTTTAACCGCATCATACTCGGATGACAAGAAAGTCGAGGCAATTCTTGGAAGGATCCCAGCTGACCAAATAGTCGGTTCAGTAATGGATTTCTCATTCACAGATGTATTAACTAATACTGAATATTCAGTATCAGATTTCAAAGGCAAGCTGGTAGTAATTGATTTTTGGGCGACATGGTGCGGCCCTTGCGTTGCATCAATTCCCGAAGTTAGAGAGCTACAGGCCAAATACAGCGACAAAGTTGCATTTATCGGTGTATCGCTAGATCAGGGTACAGCAGAGAAGTTTATCAGCTTTTGTGAAAAAAATGAGATGATCTGGCCGCAATTCTTTGATAAAGATGCCACTTCAGCTCTAGCCACAAAGTATTCAGTCTTCGGAATCCCGACACTGTTTCTGCTAGACCGCGAGGGTAAGATAATTACAACAGAGGCTAGGGAAGATCTTGAAGGGCTGATTAAGGCAAATTTATAGTAGAGAACGATAGAAATATTACAGATAGCGGACTCGCAGATTGGGTCCGCAATTTTTTTTATGGAAAAAAGTATGAACATAGACAGTAAAATTAAAACAGTATTTGCGCAGCTCTTCCCCGGGCTGGAGATTCTCCGAATTACCCCAATCGGCGGTGGCTGCATCAACGAGGCATATTGCGTAATCCTCGATGATAATCAAAAATTTTTCCTCAAGGCAAATTCATCACAGCATCAGAACCTCTTTCAATCTGAGCGGCTGGGGTTACAGGCACTCAGCTCGACGCAGGGGCCGCCAGTGCCGAAGGTGATAACTTGCGCGACAGCAGGGCAGACCCAATTTCTCGTCATGCAGCACATCCAGCCGGGACGGCAGACCCCATCGACAATGTGCAATTTCGGCCAGCAACTCGCCCTGATGCACAATGAGCTTACAAGCGACACAGCCGGGTTCAGCAGCAATAATTTCATAGGCGCGACACCGCAGATTAACACCCCCGACACAGACTGGCTGAGATTTTTTGCCCAGAACAGGCTCCTCTTCCAGGCACAACTTGCCTGCACCAACGGCAGACTCTCATCCGCAGACCTCGACATGATCCAGCAACTAGCCGCAAAGCTAGACGACTACCTGCCACGACCAGCAAAGTTCAGCTTGTTGCACGGCGATCTCTGGGGCGGCAACTACCTCATCGACACCAATGGCGTCGTCGTACTGATCGACCCCGCAGTCTACTACGGCCATCCCGAGGCAGATCTCGCCATGACCTACCTCTTCGGCGGCTTCGACTCCGATTTCTACGCAGGCTACAACTCAGTCAATCCCATCCCGCGAGACTTCCGCCAGCGGATCTCCCTCTACAACCTCTACCATCTGCTCAACCACCTTAATCTCTTCGGCTCATCCTACTACCAGAGCGTCATCTCCACCGTGAAGAACTACCTCTAGCAGAATAGCTTTGACTTTTTCCATATAAAAACATACAATAAAGTAAGTTCAGGAGTTAGCAGTGGCATTAAGCATATTTCTAGTCGGGCTGATACTCATAATCCTCTCGCCATTCAAAATCCCAATCCGTGAGCAACTATTTGTCTCAATCGCAGGACTCAGAGGTGCATCAGCCATCGTATTTGCAATCTATGCATTTTCCAATTATCCACAGTCATCCAGCTTGACGATAAGGTTGTAATGACAAGTGTCTAGGGGAAACCTACGTAATTTTTCAAAACAACCTTACGTAAACTTGCTTTGTACGTAACTTCATATTATATTGTTACGTGGAGGTATTATGAATAAAAAATTAACACTTAACATCGACGATAGTTTAATCGACTTCGCAAAGCATTATTCTGCTGAAAGCCGTCAATCTGTCTCTTCGTTATTTGAAAATTACCTCATCAGGCTGCGCGACTGCCAGGAGGATTTAATCCTTACAGACAACACATTAAGCATCTACGGAATTACAGAGAAAGAGAATCTTCCAGACAAAGAGGAGATGCGTAAAGATTTTTATGAAAAAAGTATTGATTGACCTGAACATAATAATTGATATGCTCAACAAGCGGGATGACCACGAAGCAGCCGCAGCTCTTTTTGACAAATGCGTCCGCCGCCAGATCAAAGGCTATATCAGCTCACATGAGATTACAACACTCTCATACTTTCTCCAGCGACAAAAACACGACTTGCAGAGCCGCAACAGAATAATCACAGTACTTCTAGACAATTTAAGCATCCTGTCCCCCAACGAGAGACACCTCCGCAACGCAATGAACTCGCAACTGTCAGACTACGAAGACGCCGTAATCGACGAACTAGCAACCAGCCATCAAGTCGACTACATAATCACCCGCAACCAGAAAGACTTCCACAAATCACAAAACAAAATCTTAACCGCCCGAGAATTCTTAGGCGGAGAGTAGAAGAGGGGATAAACCCAAAGGAGAACCCATGTTAGAAAAGTTAGTAGAAAATTTAAAGAAATTAGCAGAAAACAAAATCAATTTTGATCCAGCGCAATATAATGATGAGGTTGCAATGCAGACTGAGTGGATCCCTCTAAAACGAGGCGGTGCTAACTTTTGCACACATGAATTCGTAGAAATTGATTACAATCGAGTAGGATTCAAGGCAAGTAAAGGGGCAAAAATTTTGTATCTTGCCTTTATCACAATTGGATTGGCCATAGGTATAGGTTTTCCTGTAGCAAATTTTATAAATAACGAGTTTCAAATTGATATCTTTGCATTTATGCCAATTGTCTTTGGTCTAATCTTTTTCACAATTGGAACAATCACATTCCGCTTTGGCACAAAGCCAATAATCTTTGACAGAGCCAAAGGACTTTTCTGGAAAGGGAGAAAAGAGCCCAATAATTACTCAGACAATTCGACACTCAAAAATTTTGCCTACCTCGACGACATCCACGCACTCCAGCTAATCTCCGAATACTGTCGCAGCGACAAAAGCTCATACTACAGCTACGAACTCAACCTCGTCCTCGAAAACGGCCAGCGCATCAACGTAGTCGACCACGGCAACAAAGTCAAACTCCGAACCGACGCC
>JAFGXN010000098.1 GCA_016936615.1 Spirochaetales bacterium
TTTATAGAGTTTTGTTTTGAAAAAATGTAAAATATTCAAGAAATACTTAATATATTAAAAACTAGTTGTCTATAATTTATGGGGATGATAATGTATTCAACTATGATTATTTAGGGGAGGATTTATGTCTAAGAAGTATGTACAAGAAGTATTGGCTGGTGTTAAGGCTAAAAATAGCCACGAACCAGAGTTTTTGCAAGCAGTTGCTGAGGTTCTAGAGACTCTTGAGCCAGTTTGTAATCAGATGCCTGAGATCGAACAGTATTCAATTCTAGAAAGAATTGTTGAGCCTGAAAGAGTGGTAATGTTTAGAGTTCCTTGGGTAAATGATGCTGGTAAGGTATGTGTGAACAGAGGATACAGAGTTCAATTTAATAGCGCAATTGGACCTTACAAAGGTGGATTAAGATTCCATCCATCTGTAAACCTTTCTATCTTGAAGTTCTTAGGATTTGAGCAAGTTTTCAAAAACAGTTTAACTACTCTACCTCTTGGTGGTGGTAAAGGTGGCTCTGACTTTGATCCACATGGAAAATCAGAAGGCGAAGTTATGAGATTTTGCCAAAGTTTCATGACAGAGCTACATAGACACATTGGGCACAACACAGACGTTCCTGCTGGAGATATTGGTGTTGGCGGTCGAGAAGTTGCATATATGTTTGGTCAGTTCAAGAGATTGAGCAACGAGTTTACTGGTGTACTAACTGGAAAAGGGTTAACATTCGGCGGTTCATTGATTCGACCAGAAGCTACAGGATATGGTTGTGTATACTTCGCTGAAAGTATGCTAGAAGATAACGGACACACTTTCCATGGAAAGGTTTGTTCAGTATCTGGTTCAGGAAATGTAGCTCAATACTGTACTGAAAAATTAAACCAACTTGGTGCTAAAGTAGTTACACTTTCAGATTCAAGCGGTTTTATCTATGATGCAGATGGAATTGATGCAGAAAAATTAGCATTTGTGATGGATCTTAAAAACGTAAAAAGAGGTAGAATCTCTGAGTATGTCAATAAATATCCAAAAGCTGAATTCGTAGCTGGCAAGACTCCTTGGGGCGTTAAAGCTGATTGTGCTTTCCCATGTGCTACTCAGAATGAGCTAAATGGAGACGATGCAAAAGAACTTGTTAAGAATGGCTGTATGCTAGTTGCTGAAGGCGCTAACATGCCTTCTACACCAGAAGCTGTTGAAGTTTTCCAGAAATCAAGTGTGCTTTTTGCTCCTGGAAAGGCTGCTAACGCTGGTGGAGTTGCTACTTCTGGTCTTGAGATGTGTCAGAATTCAATTAGACTAAGCTGGACAGCTGAGGAAGTTGACAGCAAGCTTCAAGGCATCATGAAGAGTATTCATGACAACGCATTAGAGGCTTCAGCTCAATTTGCTACACGAGGAGATTATGTTGCTGGAGCAAACATTGCAGGCTTCTTAAAAGTCGCAAACGCAATGATAGCACAAGGCATTGTATAATTTTTAATTCTAAAAAAAGCCTCCAAGTCAAAACTTCGGAGGCTTTTTTTTATTTCATAAATACAAACCAAGTAGTCTCGCGTGGTTCAATCTCCAAGAAAAGCTCTAATTCAAAATGATTGTTAACCTTAAGCCTAGTTTCAGTTGATTTTTTAGAATTTATGACTAAAGCTGAATCCCTTATGCCTGTATAATACATAGGAACCTTGAGATTTTTCGTAATTTTTTTATCAGTAGGATTAAAGACCATTAACAAACCCTTCTCATCGATAAATGGATTTACATTAAAATGGTAGTCTAATCCTCTTCCATCAGGCCGTTTGATATGAATAAGATCTGAATCTAATATCGCCCTGTGGCTCTTGTAAAAATCTACAGCATCTTTGACAACCTGAAATGTCTCCTCAGTATCATACAATCTAGGCCCACGCCAGCAAGCCTGAACCCCGGCGCCAAGCAGATTAAACAATCTTTGAGAATAGTGCTCAAGGTGCTTGGCCAATGGTTCAATCGTGGCAGCCTCCCCACCGCCATGATACTCGGTCAAAGGAACAAACATCCACCCCATCGAAGGAGTCTTCTCCCAAGTCCCATCAAAAATATTTTGACGCTCAATAATCTCTTGCTCTTCGCGTGGCAACGACCAATTAACCTCTCTATAACCCATTCCACATTTATTAGAGCCTGAAAAATAGTAAAAATCAGGTATATTCAAAAATATTCCTTTTCCCCTGCACCAGCGATAAAAATCTCTTATTCTAACCCATTGATTCCATTGAGAATCTTCATATCCACTATGACCAGGATGAAATGTTGAACGACACCCATCTCCAGGATAAGATCCATCATGCTCAAATACTTGAAACTCAGTTTTTTCAAAAAAATTGTATAGCTTTGAGAAATAATTCCTCCCCCAAGAGCTTTCGATACATGGCGAATTTCCAAAAGTCGGCTTAACACCAGTAACATTTGTGGCTGGACCAATATTTCTACTTGCTAAAAGAGAATATCCGCCAAGAGCAATTCCCTTGCTTTTTGCATAATCAGCTAGCCTAGTCCACTTCTCAATCGAGAGAGAGCTAGTATCTTCGATATTAAATCCACTGCCAAAGGTCAATATAACAATTTCAAATCCAACCCTTGCAGCTTGATCCACCGCATTTTTCACTGAATTCTCATCAGCATATCGAAGATGCATCATCAGAGGATTTTCTAACACCCAAGGCGTCGCAGTCCTAAACATCTTTCTTGAAAACAAACCCTGTCTTTCGCGATCTGTCGAGTCATATGGCATCTCGTAGGCTCTAATTGACTCAAAACCAAGCCCAGCTCCAATAAATTGATGAGGTCCAATCGGAGGCCTTACACGAAGAAGACACGGGGTCTTCAATTCATAATTAACCTGTGAAAGATACTCAGGATCGGTTCCCCACTCAACAGCTTTCTGAGAAGACTTTAAATTCATCCCACCAAAGCTCATATCACTAACGACCATAATTTTTGGCAAAATAAAGTCATCAGACCCCTCCACCATGGATTCTCCTTCAACTAAAGCAAGAACCTCTGTGGAAAATGAGTTTAGCAGAACTGCTTGATCCCCATTATTTTGAAGTGTAAAAAATTTTGAAATCAACGGAAGATTGTCATAAATGTCGTAATGGATAGTAAGTTGTAAATTCTCAGGCAGATTAGAATTGCTATTCATTTTCTTTGAATAAAATAGAACCTCAGAAATCTTACTTCTTGAATAATTATCATTAGTTTGACGCGAAACTGTCTCACCTTTTGAAGATTTTTGACCAAGATCAATCTCTTTAAACCTTCCTGGAATCGGATAGCTGCCACAAAATTTTAACTTTTCACCAAAATTTCCAACATATAGATCTAAACTATCTCCACTATCAACAAAGACAATCTCACTCTCCTTAGTTTTGTCAAAATTGTCAAAATAATCAAATTTTCCATTGTGATAAAAACTCCACTTCTGATTTGAAGAATCTAACATAAGATGAAAATTCTTTTTTCCCTTAATAACAGAGATTCCCATCCCAAAATCAATCAACGAATTTGTTCCCGAAGATAACTTTACATAGATTAATTCTGTCTTTTTCGGAACTTTCCTCGAAATATAAGCAAAAGAGCCCTCTGGTGCGAGAATTTCCCCAGCCTTACCCTCATTTGCACACGATGACGAGCTATCAGCAACATTGCTAACCCAGCCATCTATATTAGAACCTAAAAACTTATCATTAAAAATAATTTCCCGCTTCGAAAACAAATTGTTCCCAGCTGAGGCCTTCTCCAATGAGTACTGCATCGAAAGCCTAGTTCCCTTCGGCGGCCAATCCACCTCCGCAGAGATCCACTGGCTTCGTTTTTTCCACTCAAACGGAGCTACAATCTTGCCTACTGAAAATCCAACAAACTTAAAGCCATCTTCAAGCGGCGTTAAATCTTTTATCCATTCTCTTTTGAAAAAAGCATGATTCTTCTGACCTTTAAGCCCTCCAGCTGTCAACTTTATTCCGTTAATGACCAATTCAGCCTCTGGCCTAACCGACCGTATTAATTCCTCGTCAGTCTGAAGATTCTTATAGCTGATAGTTGCTGGTTCTGGATTAATCAATATTTCACGATAGACCAAACCATTAGAAATTATCAATGATTGGTTATCAGAAGATCTATAAATCCCAGCCTTCCCAACCTTATTTGTTAACCAATCTTCCGAAATTCGCATAGAATCATCAAAGACGCGAAGCGAATCAATTGAGTGAAACTCTAGCCCCTTATAAAACTCTGAATTTAATCCAAAATCTTCAAATTTACCAGAGAAATTACTACTTACACAGGATATAAAAAAAGATAAAACAATAAGACAATAAAACTTTTTCATTTAGAACTCCAAGTTTAAACGTTAAACTTAATGTTATCAGAGAATTTTCAATTGTCAAGATTATTATATTCGAGCATTTGCTTTTTCGAAGCGAGTGATTGTAACCTTTAAAAGATTGGAAAAAATGAAAAAATCCCAGTTCCATTTATTCATCTCCTCGCCAAGAATTTGTAGTGTACGAGAAGCTGAAAATTTTTCTTTATAACTGCGATTTGAGCGACACGCATCGTAGATATCAAGAATATTTACAATCTGAGTCAATGGAGAGACATGCTCATTTTCAAAGGTCTTATAAGCTGGATGGTGGTTGCCAATAATCTCAAGTACATCTGAGTTAGTTATTCCAGCAGCCTGCATCTCCTCAACACCTCGCAGTGGATGTTTCATCATTAGCTGAAACTCATCATCACTTAGCTTCTCAGGTTTAGTCAGGATTTCGCTATCAATCTTCATTTTTCCATAATCATGAAGCAGAGCTCCCATACTATACATCTTAATACTACTTGTATTAAAATTAACATTACTATTTCGTTGCTTAAAAACCTCAAAGAATCGCGGCTCATCATTCAAGCTTCTAAAATCTAGCATAGCCTCAGAAAATAGAAGAAAAACTGATATACTATGGTTAAAAGTGTAACTATCCTTAGTTCGCATCATTTTAACACATTGATGAAGATTTGTTCTATCGCTATCAAATGCAACATCGACAAGAGATTTAGTCTTCTCAAAATTCTCAGGTGTAAAAGATTTACGATTTAAAATTGAATCCATATCATGCATCATCCCTTCATACAACTCCACAGTATGATGTCCGACGACATTCAATGTCTTCTTTTTCATATCAAGATATTGACGACTATCCCTAAATTTAGGTGCAGGATTTGGTGAATTCGTTTTATTAGGTGAAAATTTGTTATTTATCGGATTTTCATATACATATACAGGTAGAGAAAAGATAGCGTTTGTAACCTTCTTCCCTTGATAAACAAGAACACCCTTCTGACTATTGTAAAGAGTCTGCAAAGCTACGCCATCAGAAGAAATATATTTCTTTACATTTTCTGCCTTACAAAAATTTTTGCCACCATCTAAAAAGTTATTTACCAAGAGTGCCTCCATGAGTATTTTAAATATTTAATATTTATTTTATAAAATTTCAATAGCGAAAGTAAACTTTTTTGAATATTTATGTAAAAAAAGCTGCTCTTGCGAGCAGCTCTCTAGATTATACTTTTCCTAGTAAGAAAACCATTACAAGAAGAGCAACTGTCTCTACAATTCCAAGAACTAAAAGATAGTTTGTAAAACCTTTTCCTGTTTCAGCAAAAGCATCACATGCTGCTGCACCAGCCTTACCTTGTAAATATGCAGAAAATCCCATTCCAAGACCACCAAGTATACCAACCCCAAGCAATTGCCATGGATCTATGACAGCAAGGTCAGCTCCAGCAATTCTATTCATAAGGATCAAACCATAGAAGGTCTGAGAAAGTGGCGCACCAACAAAAGCCATAAGCATAAAAGGCGCAGATTTGCCATTTGCGTAGCATTTTTTCCATGCTCCAATTGCTGATTGTCCAGCGATTCCTGTTCCTAGAGCAGATCCAATTGCTGCAAATGCAAATGCTGCTGCTACTGCAAATAATCCAAAATTTGCTGTGTTAATAATAGTTTCTTCCATAGTTAATACTCCTTTAACTTCTATTTGAAAGTTTTAAATGGTTTATATTCAAATCCAGTCCATTGTTGTCCAAGGTGACCGGAGAATTCCAATGTGTTAAGTCTTACACCGTGTACCACAACGGAGAGACCTCCTAAGACTATATTTATTGTATGTCCCAAAAGCAATATAAAAACTCCTATATAGATTGGTGCTTCTGCTGCCATTGCGTTAAAGCTGATTGCAACTTCAACAGAGGCAAGCCCAACAGCAAATAATCGTATATATGAAATTATATCTGAGAACATTCCAATAAAATCAAAGAAAGTAGTAAAAAGCCCTTTTAATCCTGCGATGATTCCTCCAAAGAATTTACCCTCTTGCTGACCAAAAAAGACAATTAACAAGGCTCCAATACCAACAAGAATTAGTGCTTCTTGAATAATTGGATACTTATCGCCATCAACTACAAGATTCAACACAACATTAAGAAGACCAAGCATCAATGATATCCACCCAACTTGAGCCACAGCCTTTAACTTATGAGGTCCACGTAATTCTGTAATAATATTCCATATATGAGCAATTCCCATATGTGCACAAGCTAAAATAAAGCAGAATAGTTGAACAAATTGCAGAGATCGAGGGTCAAAAGCATCAAGAGCTGGTATTGCTAATGATTTTAAAAATGGTATTGAACCAATAGCTTCAGAACCGAACCATGTATTAGCCAGCGTCCCCCAGACAACTGTAGATACGCTCAACAAGGTGAACAACTTCAAGGCCTGCGCAATCGGCTTTCTCTTAACAATATTGATAAAGATTAGAACCAAGCAGATTGTTAGAAAGATCATCCCATAACCTGCATCTCCGATTATCATTGCAAAGAATAGTGAGAAAAATGGCAACATAAACATGCTGATATCTCTCTCTTTGTAGCCAGGAACAATTGCAAGAAAGTCAAATAATGGTTTAATCAATCCTGTTATACGATTATTCTTCAACTTTGTTGGAACCGCATCATTCTCATCTGGATCAGATATTGCATAACCAAGCTGAGCCTTTTTAGCATTACTCTTAAACTCTTCAATCTCTGTCACTGGAACAAAGCCTTTGAAATATGCAATTTCTGAGTCATCAGAAATTCCAGTATCAAGAGATGTAAACTCTAGATCAGATTCAAGCTTAGCAACAAGGTATTCAACCTCACGAAGAGATTCATTTAAATTAGCCATTTCACTTTCAAGCTTCTTTTCAATCTCAACCTTCTCTACAAGCTCCTGATCTAGCTCACTCATTGATTTAGTTGGTAAAGCAACCTTTTCAACCTTATCTTTTTTACCTAGATTATCAAAAATCTTAGTTTCAGAATTATAACAAAGCTCAACAAAGTTTATCTTTTTTCCTTCTTTAGAAATCTGAAAGATTTTCCCTATTTTAGAAACCTTATCAAAGGTCTTCTGACTGTTAGTAGAATAAAAATTCAAAGTTATCCCATTCTCATTAAGAGATCTAAGATCTTCCAAAGAAAAATCACCTAGATAACTCTGCTTCTTTATCTGAACCTTAATCTCTTGAATTTCAACCTTTACGTCATTAAGATAACTGTGGGTATCTACAATTATCTGTGCTAACTCAAGACCTTCCTCAAAATTAAAAGGATTAGAGACAGGTGAATAATCTTTTTTCTTATCAGGCGTTAGTAATCCAAGTGCTTTTTGTGCAAGTTCCAAATCTTCCCTTGTCTTCTGAAAATTCTCTCCTTGCCCTTTAACAGGTTCTGGATGAAGCACTCCGATGTTTCGTATTTTTTTAAGGCTGTTACTCTTTAGGGATGAGCCCATAAAGATGTAAACCTTTTTCATTGGTATTATCATATCAGGACACCCTTGTTAGATTGTTTTTCGATATCTTTCCTCGAACAACTGCCGCAGTCTGTTGATCTCCAAGGTAGATACTGATTTTCTTAATACTTGTTTGAGTTTCCGGTATTTTTATCTTTTCAAACAGATTAACCCTTTGAGTTGTTGTCTTTAGCTCTTGTCTTAACAATTTTACTTGTTGTTCAAGAATTCGATACTCTAACTCAAGATTAATGACATCTTTTAACTTTTCAATAGCAAGATCAACCCACAATGGTGTAACAAAGAGATCATATTCCTTTGTCTCGAACCTTGCTGATTCGAAGACTGGAATAATCACACCTGCAATATTTCCTGTGGATGTCTTTAGCTCTTTCAAAGTTATCAAATCAGCTGAAAAATCAAAATTCTCACCAAAAACAGCAACCCATTCTTCGAATTGACTATGAAGATTTTCAATTTCAAGTTTTACATATTTAACTCTATCCTCAACCTTTTTAATCTCCATCTGCAATTGTTGTTTCTTAAGTTGAAGAGTTGGCAAATATCTCTTGTACATCTTGAGGTCATCTTTCTGCTTTTTTAACTCATTTTTAGTTAACTTAACTTTTGGCATAACTTACCTCGCATTTTTTGGCCAGAACTCTTCAATTAAATCAGATTTAAGACCTGTTTGCTCCTTAGTAAAACACTCAGCCAAAATACCCCAGCCTTTATTCAGCGCATCTTCTAGCGAGATATTAACTGACAAGTCCATCATATTTTGCTCAAAAAGTTTTCCATATTTTAAAAGATTCATATCCCAGTCAGACAGAGAGAATCCCATTGATTTCTTTTCAAGGGCTTCTTTGTATGATGCGTATAGCTTAATCATTCCGTCCATTACTGCTCTATGGTCTCTTCTTGTCTTATCATTTACCTGCTGTTTAAGTCTTGAAAGTGATCCAAATGGCTCAATTCTTCCACCTTTAAGGTAATACTGTCCCTCTGTAATATATCCTGTGTTATCAGGAATTGGGTGTGTTACATCATCACCAGGCATTGTTGTTACACCAAGGATAGTAATAGATCCTGCACCTTCGATATCAACTGCTTTTTCGTAGCGAGAAGCAAGCTGAGAGTACAAATCTCCAGGATATCCTCTATTCGAAGGAACCTGTTCCTGAGTAATTGCGATCTCTTTCATTGCATCTGCAAAGTTAGTCATATCAGTCAACAGAACAAGTACTCGCTTGCCCTTCAATGCAAATTTTTCAGCAACTGCTAGAGAGATATCTGGAACCAACAAACTCTCTACAACAGGATCTGAAGCAGTGTGAATAAACATTATAGATCGTGAAAGTGCTCCACCTTGCTCCAAAGTCTCTTTGAAAAAGAGATAATCATCATACTTAAGTCCCATTCCACCAAGAATAATCATATCGACCTCAGCTTGAAGTGCAATTCGCGCTAAAAGCTCATTGTAAGGCTCACCAGATGAGGAGAAAATCGGCAATTTCTGCGATTCAACAAGTGTATTAAAAAGGTCAATCATAGGAATACCTGTTCTAATCATGTTACGAGGAATAATTCTCATCGCAGGATTAAAAGATGGACCACCAATCGATATTAGATTATCTGCTAACTCAGGTCCGTTATCTCTAGGCATACCAGAACCATCAAAGATTCGACCAAGCAAATTATCTGAAAAGGAGACCTGCATTGGATGACCCAAAAATCTAACTTCATCACCAGTTGAGATACCACGTCCACCAGCAAAGACCTGCAAAGATACTAAATCTTTATCAAGCTTAATTACTTCGGCAAGAGACCGCCCGTAAGCAGTAGATACCTCCGCAAGCTCTTTGTATTTTACATCTTCAGCCTTTACAGAGATTACGTTTCCTGCAATCGATTCTATTTTACTGTAAATTTTCTTTTTCATATTATTTAACAGCCTCCAACTCTTTTATCAATTTCTGACCTTCTTCATCGTTGCTAGACTTTTTGCTAGAAATGTATGAAAAAATTTCATCTTGTTTCGTTTTATAATCGCTAGTGTCCCAAACAATACTATTTAAATCAAGAGTTAATTGTCTAAGCTTTGCAAACCAATCTCTCGCTTCGTTCTTTGTCGAAAAGTCAAATGTAGCTGAGCAGATATCCAACATCAGTGAGAACATTGCCTTCTGCCTGTCAACACCAACCGCAGCATCTACCTCATCGAATGAGTTCTGCTGGAAGTAGACTGCATCAATATATTCAGATTTCATGTAAGTTACATAATCATCAATACTTGTACCTTCTTCACCCACAACCTTCATCATCTGTTCTACTTCATTTCCACGTTTTAGGACTTTATAAGCGTAGCCTACATGTTGCTCAGGAATAATACCCTCATATTTGCTCCATGAATCAATTGGATGAATAGCAGGATATTTTCTTGCATCAGATCGCTCTCGTGATAGACCATGGAAGGCTCCAACAACCTTTAGTGTCGCTTGAGTAACAGGCTCTTCGAAGTTACCTCCTGCAGGTGATACAGTTCCACCAATTGTTACAGAACCGATAGCTCCGTTTTTCAATCGAACCTGTCCAGCTCTCTCATAAAATCCTGCAATTGATGACTCAAGATATGCTGGGAAAGCCTCTTCTCCAGGAATCTCCTCAAGTCTACCACTCATCTCTCTCATTGCCTGAGCCCATCGAGAAGTAGAATCCGCAAGTAAAAGAACATCAAGTCCCATCTGTCTATAATATTCAGCAAGAGTTACCGCGGTATATACTGAAGCCTCTCTTGATGCAACTGGCATTGATGAAGTATTACAAATTATAACAGTTCTATCCATCAAAGATTTGCCAGTTCGAGGATCAGTCAACTCAGGAAACTCCTTCAAGGTCTCTACAACCTCTCCAGCTCGCTCACCACAAGCAGCAATAATTACAATATCAACAGCAGCATTTCTACTTGTAGCCTGTTGCAATACAGTCTTTCCAGCTCCGAAAGGTCCAGGAATACAATATGTTCCACCCTTTGCTACTGGGAAAAAAGTATCAATCAACCGAACCATTGTGACCATAGGCTCTTCGGGCTTAAGTCTCTCAGCATAACAATCTATAGCTCTCTTTACTGGCCACTTAAAGACCATAGTAATATCAAATACATTACCATCTTCATCTTCTATCTTAGCTATTGTATCATGAATCTTATATGTACCAGCTTCAACAATTGTCTTAACTTTATATGTATTAAAAAAGTTAAATGGAACCATGATTTTATGGTCAAAAATTCCCTCTTTAACTGATCCAAGATAATCAGCCTTAGTAACAGTATCTCCAACTTTAGCAATTGGCTTAAATTCCCAAGATTTTTCAGCTTCAAGCGCATCGATATAAATTCCTCTCTCAAGGAATGCTCCAGCTTCGGCTGCTAATTTAGGAAGTGGATTCTGCAACCCATCATATACACTACCCAACAGACCTGGTCCAAGATCAACTGCAAGCATGTCACCTGAAAATTCAACCTCATCACCAATTCCAATTCCAGTAGTAATCTCAAATACCTGTGCTTGAACATCTGCACCCTGAACCCTGATTACCTCTGATTTTAATTTTTTACCTTCGGTGCTAATATAGGCAACCTCATTCATCGAGACTCTTCCCTCGACGTTAATTGTTACCATGTTACCATTTACACCAACGACTTTACCTTTTGTTTTCATATTTCCTCTCCAGAAGCGAACTTTTTGTCTAAGTCACCAATTATTTGCTTGTAGGCTATAGAATAGTTCTCTTTGCCTTTTTCAAGATTAAAAGAATCTTGTCGTAGGCAAATTTGTAGTTTTATATAATATGATGCAAAGAAATTCAAATCTGCAAAACAATTCACAGATAGATTTTCGATAGTATCCCAACGGCTTTGATCTAGAATTTTTTCAGCCTCATAGGGTGAATCTTGCTTGATAGCGTTGAAAGCAGTCTCCATTACAAATGGATTTGTTGCACCTTCTCGAATATACGAGATATAGTCAATTTCAAACTTGTCAGCTCTCATCTTAGCAAGCTCATTGCGTAGATTCCTTTCAAAATCCCAATATGCAGTTGCAACAGAATTCTTGCTATATTCTGGTAAAAACTCAGGGAATTTACAGGCAGTAACAACAGAATAATCGCTCTCGGAGAGATTTGATTTGCATATTTCTAAAAAATACTCTTCTGAAATTTGAGACTGTTTACCAAAAATTAACAAAGGAAGTGATGCAGATGCATAATAATATTTATTATTCAAGGCATCCTCCTATTTTAATAACTGAGCAATATTCTTGTTCACTAATTGAGAGAGCATCTCTGAAATTTCTTTTGCAGAAAAATCATAAAATGCAGATCCATCTTTTTGCGATAATTTAAATCCTGATTGTAAATTCTTGAATGGCTTGATCTCAAGACCGCTTTCAGTCTGCTTTTTAAATGCATTTTTAAGAGATTTTTCTAACGCTGCGTAATCTTTTTCTGAAATAAGAATATCTAATTTAGCAGTATCATCAGCAATTGTAGTAACTGCTTTGACAATCGACTCTTCTAGAACCTTACCAGAAAAATTCTCAGCAACTGCATTTCGAAGAATCGATTCAAACATTTTCTTAATCTCATCTTCTAGCTTAAGAATTAAATCTCTACCTGCTTGCTTAACAGCTGCATCTCCTGATTGAGCAAAATTGTCAGCCTCAGCCTTTGCTTCATTGACAATCTTTTCCGCCTGCTCTTTAGCTTTTGCGACAATTAAATCAGCCTCTTTTTTTGCATCATTAATTATTTGATCTTCTTTTTTCTTTGCTACTTCTAACCCGTCGTTTTTTATTGTCTGAATTAGTTCATTAACATTAACTTCCATACTTTCCTCACTAACTCTATTTATAATCTAAGGATAATCCTTGAAAAAAAAATATTCAAGGCAATTAAACAAAAAGTTTTTTTTTATCAGTAAAAAATTACTAATATGTCTCTCCCAACGCAAAATCTCCAACAATTTTATAGACATGTCTATCTTTGACCACATCCAAATTCCGATTAGGGAAATAAACTTTAAGCTTCTCACCTATCAAAGAGATTGTCTCACGGGTAATCTCTTCCTTCAACTGTTGATCTACATTCGAGAGTGTTGATAATTTTATATCAACAACATAACCTCTTCCATATTTTGAACCATATCCTGCTGAAAAAGAGACACCGACATTAAAAAGCCCATCAGACTCTTTATTAGATGTCTTTCCCCGTTTCGCCCTATTAGGATGAAGAGGAAATGAATCACCATATTTATCTTCTAAAAAATCATCTATTTCGTCAAACATTTTTTTCATGCTTCTATCGAGTTGTACCTGTTTGTAATGTCCTGACAATTTATTCTCCTAGTTCTCGAGTCCTAAATCTTTATACAATTTTTTTATAAAAGATTTATCACGAATTATCGTATTTAAAGCAGTATCTGTAGTTCTGTAGAGAGCTGTAGCCTCATCTGCACCACCATCTTGTATTCTTGTCTTGGTATAAGAAAAGATTAATTGTCCGTTTCGCATCAGCTGGACATCTATCTGTGCAACAGCATAGACAGGCGCTCCATAATATGCCCTCGGAAGAATGTTAAAATTTAGATTAATCGTCATATTATATTGCGAAGACTCTGACATAAATCCGTCGTTATTAAGAAAAAGATCGAAGGGGAAATTAGGCGTTGACTCTAATCTGCTTTTTATAAAACCTAAATCTACATTCTGGTTGTAATTGGTATTTATAAAAAGATTGACTGGTACTTTTTTTACCTCAATATTCCTGGTTGAGGATTCGAAGAGAAACTCAGAACCATTTACTCTAACAAAGAAATCATAAGTTAATTGGTTAACTCCAAATGAAAGCCTCCCAGCTGGGATAAGAATTTGAGTATTTCCTAAATTATCAGATTCAGCCGTAGAGATGTACCCTTTTCCATTCTTAATCTTAACAATGATCTGACCAGTCTGAGAATCTGCAAGAAAATTTATTGTAGAATATCCATTTTCTGTGATGTATATAAATTCTGGATCTTGAATTTTGTACGAAAATTTAGATTTTTTATTAAGAATCTTATTATCGATATATGCACTTGCAAAAAATTCATTACTACCTTCTTTTATCTTTGCATAATTTGAAAAAGGAGACTCTTCTAGCATCTTTTTTATGGTAAAATAGATTTGAAGTGATCCAGCAAAAGAGTTAGGCATATTGTTTAATTTAAGTGCAATCTCAGATTCTAGCTTTTTAGTCTCGTAATTCTTCAATTTTTCCCATTCTGACTTCTCTAATCGAATAAGGATCCAATATCCCTCACGTCTATGATGAAAGCTGTCTACCATCTCAATCTTCTCCAGCTTAGAGAATACCTTCTGAGAGAGTCGCTGCTCATAGGTCTCTTTCATGTTAGCACCATCATATGAGGAAAAGACATCAGTCTGACTTTTTACCTGAGAAGAAATAGCTCTCGCAAGATCTACCCTTGCCTTTGCCATTGCCTGCTGATAGTCGTTAGCCTGATTTGCTGTAAACGAGTGACCAATTCCATAGTAATAGTTTGGATCACTTGGTAGCCTATTAGTCCAATCCGGAAGTGAGATACACGAAAAAAGAAAGATTGGAATAAAAATTAACATACTTTTGTATTTCATAAAGCCTCCATTTAAACTTTTAATTTTACATATGTCTTACCTGTTCCTCCGTCCTCGGGAGAAGCATAATAATACTCTTCTACATAACCTAACTGCTCTAAATATTCATGGATTGCAGGGCCTAGAATTCCATGTCCTTTACCATGCACAATCGAAAACAGGCTAAGCCCGTTAACTAAATTATTATCAATAGCCTTGCCAATCTTAAAAATAGCCTCATCTACTCGAAGACCTCTACAATCTATAGAAAAATTATCCGACATATTTGAGGATTTTTCAACTATGAAAAAATTTTTAACTGGTTTTTCTTGTTTAGCAGTATCTGCGATAAGATCTTTTTCAGAAACTGTCAACTTGATCGAACCAGTTTGAACTAACCATCGTCGATTCCTCTCTTTCTGCACTAGAGTTCCGCTAGTCTTAAATCTACCGACTAGAACAGCCATCCCTTCGTGAAATTCCTGCGGATTAAGAGTTGCTAACTCTAACTCACTCTGTTCAAGTGCTTCGTAGCGCTTTTGATCTTGCTGCTTTAAATCCGCTATAAGGTTATCTGCCTTATTATGCAACTCTCTGTCACTTTTTGCAGATTTAATCTCATCTATCACCTTATTTAACTGACGACGAGCATCTTTTATAAAAAAAGACTCCTCAGCACGAATTTTTTGTTGATACTCATACTCTTTCTGTTTAATCTGCAAACCCTTCAAATCATTTTTGCGGATTTGTTCCTGCAAGCTCTTATAACGAAGATCAATCTCAGCTTCACGACCTTGCATCTCTTGCTCTTTTTCCGATAATTTCTGTCTAATTATATCTAAATCAGTTATCTGCGAAGCCAAAATTGCCTTAGCTTGCTCAATTACCTTTTCGGGTAATCCAAACCTCTTAGCTGTCTCAATCGCATAACTATTTGCAGAGACACCGAAGATTAACTTGTATGTCGGAGAATTGCTTTTTGTATCAAATTCCATCGAGGCATTTATCACTCGTGAATCTTCAAGCGCAATCTCTTTGACACTCTTGATATGCGAAGTGATAAATGAAGAGATATTTTTCTTCAAAAGATATCTAACTATCGAAGCTGCAATTGCTCCACCCTCAATCGGATCAGTACCAGTACCAAGCTCGTCGAGCAGGACCAGAGATTGGGAGGAGCTAGAGTCAAGGATACGGGCGATAGTTTGAATATGCGATGAATATGTGGAGAGACCAAGCTCTATAGATTGGTTATCTCCGATATCGGCAAAAATATTTGTGTAGAGCGGAAGATGCGAGCCCTCGTCAGCAGGAAGATCCATCCCGAACTGATTCATGAGGCAGAACAGCCCGACCGTCTTTAGCGCTACAGTCTTTCCACCAGTATTTGGTCCAGAGATAACAGTAATAAGCTTATCCTGCTCTAACTTTATCGTAACAGGGATAGGCTTCACCCCAAGCAGAGGATGTTTCGCATTTTTTAGGTAAAAATTTTTATCTGAGATATCTGCGGTGTAATATCTGTTTCGCTTAGAGAATTCAGCCAAAGAATAGAAGAAATCCATCTGCTGAAGATATGAATAGGTCTCAACTATAGAATATATCTCTTCTTGAACTTCAGCCGAGTAACTCTTTAACAAAGAGAGTACAATCTCTTTTATCTCATTCTCAATTTCTAAAAAAGAGTTATTAAGCTCTACTAATTCAAAAGGTTCAATATAACTAGTCAACCGCGTTGCTGAGAGACTTGTAACAATCCCCTGAATTTTATTCTTCGCACCAGACTTAATTGGAAGCAAGGTTCTACCATTCTTGAACACAGGAATAGTCTCTTGCCAAAGATCTGGATCTGAACTGAAATATTTACTTGATACCTGCGAAATAGAATCTCTAATCTTACGTTTCTTGCTAGCGATAGCCTTTAGCGCAGGATGATTCTCATTTATATTACCCTCAGAATCAAAATCCCTGAGAATATTCTTCACTGTACGCTCAAGCTTAGAATTAGACAAAGATTTAGCCTTTAGAAAAATGCTATCATTGTCAGTCGCAAATTTACTAGCCTTCGAGATATACTTTAAATATGAAAAAGATTGTGAAAGAAAATCAGCAATCTCATAAATTTCCAGTCCGGAAGCGCAAAACCCAGGAATCTTAAACAGCTCAAATTCAGGAATAGATGTAAAATTAGCATCCACAAATCCATCTTCCTCAATTGTCTGCTTAAAGATATAGACCTTAGCTTGCGTAGCCTCAAGTTCAGCCCTATCAGTAAAAAATCTTACATCTTCAAGTGGCGTTATCTGAGGAATCTTCTTGCACAACGAGTATTTTTTATAAATCTTATCAAATTCCAAAAGCTTAACAGTAGCAAGATCAAAAATCATTTATATTTACCTTCAATTTCTTTCAATGACTGGAAGATTCTGAGATATGACTCATATCGATCTGGATGAATCTCTCCATCAAGAGCAGCCTGCTTGACCGCACACTTAGGTTCATGTACATGAGTACAACCAGTAAACTTACACTCGTGTATATAGTTTTTAAAATCTTTAAAATAAAACTGCAAATCCTCTGCTTTTATTCCAAAGACCTCAATCTCTCGGATACCAGGAGTATCGATTACTTCGATGTCATCTTTCTTATCAGAAAGAATTGAATAACAGGTTGTGTGCCGTCCACGATTATACTTCTCAGAAAGTTCACCAACCTTTAGATTCAGATCAGGTCGCAATACATTAAGTAGCGAAGACTTTCCGACACCTGACTGACCGGTAAATACAGCACGCCTATCCTCAATGAATTCCCGAAGCTCATCTACTCCCTCTCCTGTTTCTGCGCTAGAGAGCAAAACCTCATAACCCATCTCCTGATACTCAGCCAACCTATCTTCTACATCTTCATCTAACCCTTGATCAACCTTATTCAAGACAATCAACACTTCGCAATTCTCAGGTGCAGCAACTAAAACCCTGTCGACAAAGCGAGGACGAAAAGGTGGTGAGACAGGAGAACAGACACAGACAATCACATCAAAGTTTGAAGCAATAATCTGCGGAGCATTTCGCTTATTATTCCAACGTTCTAATGTATTTTTTCTATCGATAATAGCTGTTATCAATCCATTTTGACCCTCTTCAATCTCAAAAAGAACATTATCTCCTGCAGCAATCGGATTATAATATTTCTTCTCTGTCTTAAGAACCTTGCCTTTAATTCGACATTCATAGAGAACTCCATCAGACTCAACAGAGTAAATATTATTTATTCCGGTTTTTATAACACCTTTTATTTCTTCCATATTTGATTGTACAGATTTGTAAAATTATTTTCAACAAAAAAATACAAATACTTGACAAGTTAGAGTTCTACTGTGAAAATTACCACATGATGAATTTAGAAATTTGTAAAAAAGACGGATGTAAAAATTTTAAGCTAAATGATTTAGATTTCTGCTTTGAACATCTAACCCAAGCTGAGCAAGATGCCTACTATGGTAAAGTTGTCGAATATGTACGAACAAACAGTGAAATCAAAAACATGAATTTCTCACACATGACATTTAAGGATATTGATTTTTCACACCACAAGATATTTGGTTGCCTCTTTAACCAGTGCAAGATAATAAACTGCACATTTAGCACAACCCTAATAAGACTCTCAAGCTTTGAGAACTCAATTATGGAAGATACTGATTTTACTAAAATTGATGGGCACTATCTAATATTTGGTGGTTCTAAACTTCGCGGATGCAACTTCAAAAATTCAGATCTACTTCATGTTAATTTTCTTGGAATAAATGCTGAAAATGTAAATTTCAGCGACTCTGACTTCTTATTCTCAAGATTCTCAAATTCAATTTTAAAAAACGTTGATTTTATAGATTGTAATCTAAAAAAAGCATATTTCGTGAATACAGACAGAACAAATGTCAATTTCAAGTATTCAAATTACGAAGAAGCAATATACTAGGAGCTTGTATGATTGAAATTTTTCCACATTTTTCAGTAGCTAATTTCTCAAACACATATTTAGTAGGAAATACCGAGACAAAGGAGGCAATCCTGATTGATCCAGGGCACTTTGATTTAGAGCTATTACAACTAATCGAAGAAAATGACTACTCGATATCTGGTATTTTTGTAACTCACTCACACGCCTCACACTGCAAAGGAATTCGAACCATAAAAAAAATCTATGATGCACGAATATTCTCTGGCTCTGACATTGTTGAAGAGGTCTCATGCGAACGAGTCTTCGACAACAATGTAATAGAAATCGCTGGCTTCGAAGTTAAGTCTGTCGCCATGGCAGGACACTCCCGTGATTCATTTGTCTATTTCATAGATTCATTTATCTTCACTGGAGATTCTCTCGAAGCTGGCACAATCGGCAAGACCTCATCTGAGTTCCTTGAAGCCCAACTAAAAGATAACATCACAAACAAGCTGTTTTCCCTGAACCGCAATTATTTCATATTTCCTGGACATGGGCCATGTACAACACTTGAACTTGAGAAGATGTTTAATTATTCTGTATAGTATGAAATATATTAATTTGTTGTTTTTTACAATCCTACTTTTCTCCTGCGAATTTGCTACAAAGACAAATTCTTATAATGATATAAAAAAATACGCATTCATCTACGGAGTAAATGATTACAGCGCGTCAAGCATAGCTGGTGACTTGCGTTTACCAGTGAACGATGCGGTTGAAATTGAAAAAATCTTAGTTGCTTCAGGGTATACAACCTTTTTAAGAACAGCTGATACCGACTCTATTCCAGGATCTACAGTCGAGATACCAAACCGACCCCAATTTATTGCTGATATGGCTACAGCTAAAGCTGATTTAGATGAAAACGATCTACTTGTTATTTTCTATGCTGGACATGGTGGAACTGTAGAACTTAGCCAAGAGTTCCAGAATAATTCAATTTTTTCAATTAACAAAAATTCTGAATTTCTTTACCTTCATTATAATATTGACGAACCAAACACTAGAGTCTACGATTTTGAGTTATTTGAAATGCTCAAAGAAATAAAGAGTAAATCTGTATTAATGATTGATTGCTGCTTTTCAGGTGGCTACAAGACACCATCTCCGAGCTATGATCCTAAAGAACAAGAGGATTACTATAGGACAGTAATTTCAGAACAGCGCTCTATATTTGAAGTTACCAGCTTGACCTCAAAATTTCACAATGACTATAGAGAATTATCCCCAGAGCTCAAATCTTTTTACAAGAGGAATATAATCCTAGCCGCAGCAAAACAGACCGAAGAATCATATGAGGCTCGAATCATCCTCATATCTGATGAAAGATATCACCATGGATATTTTACCCTAACACTACTGTTAGCATTCAGAGATGCAGATTACAACAATGACGGATGGATTTCAGCAAGTGAAGTTTCAAAATACTCAAGAACCAATATCGAGGAAATAGTCGAGTCGTTACGAGATTCAAACGCTCAAACTCCTACCTCAAATATCAGCAACTACGATTTTATAATTGCTCCAAAGTATGAAGTAGAATTTTAGAGAAAAAAGTATTATTAAAAAACAGATCTTTCATTATATCCGCAATGAGAACAAATATCATCTGGAGAATCAATAGTGTGACCACAACGAATACAGACAAGCTTAGAATCTGGACCCAAATCCCACTCTTGCTCATAATCTTGAGGTTCTAAATCAGCAACCTCTTGCCATAAATTATGTTTATCAATAACTTTTTTATACTTTTCTAATTTCTCCTCAATCGGCCACTTTGCAAAAGCCAATACTAAGATGAAGATAATATTAATTATAGGAATTAACAATAGAATAAACAGCCATCCGCTATAACCAGTCTTAGAAACTAATCTAAATTGAACATACATCCCTGCGACTGCTAATAATATTAATAAAGCCAATCTCAGTAACTCAGAAACATCACCCATTACAAACTCCTAACTCATCAAAATTTTACGATTTAAAGGATTGTATCATAAAAGAATTTATAATTCAATGCATATAAATACAGCTGTGCATGCATATAAATACAAACTCAGATGCATACGATTTTGGCTTTTAATGCATATAACAAATCAAAAACATATGCACAAACGACAAAAAGGCTTGTATATGCATGATTTTATGATATTATACATATAACTGCATGGCAATACAGTTGTATATAGGAGGTATTATGCGAACAACAATTGAAATACCTGATAATTTAATAAAAGAAGCGATGAAGCTAACTAAGATTGAGACTAAGACTGAATTAGTAAAGGTTGCGCTTGAAAACTTAATACAAAAAGAAAAAGTCAAAGATCTTTCAAAATACTTTGGAAAGATTGAGCTGGATATTGATACAAGAGATATAAGGGATAGAGGCAATGGTATTAATTGATACTTCAGGATGGGTTGAATTTTTTAATGGAAACGAAGCTACACAGCAATTAAATGAGTTGATTGAATCTAACACCATCTGCACCAACAATCTGATTCTGACCGAACTGCTCCCGCCCATCCTTCACCAGCAAGAATCTGAACTGAAGCACCTAATGCTCTCCATCAATCGGCTCCCGATGAGTGTCGACTGGTCTGAAATAATCCGCATGCAACACAAGAATATCACACACGGCATAAACAACATCGGCATAACCGACATGATAATCATGCAGAACGCACTCCAGCACAATGTGGAGATATTCACGTTCAACCAAGATCTTCACCTGATTGCAGATATTCACGGATTAGAGATTTATAAAGCAATGTTTTAGCAGAAAGGAGATTCTATGAGCCTAGACGACGAAATTGTAAAGATGGGGCTTCGGCTTACTCTTATGAAGAAGCTTTTTACACGGCAGATTATGCACCCTTCACGGAAGAATAAAGGGGTTACTTCTAAGATGTTAAGGGCAAAGCTCGACGATGAGAGTTATTCGGTTGAGGAAACATCTATTGACGGTTTTGAGATTACCACTAGTCGCAGAAAGGATTCTACAAATAATAGACATCTTATTTTCCTGCATGGAGGCGCATATGTGGTGGATGCATCACCGCTGCACAGGGATTTGATTGTGAATTTTGTGAAAAAAGCTGATTTAACTGTAACTTTCATTGATTATCCGAAGGCACCTGAGAATGATTGGAAGATGTGTCATCGTATTGTCTTTGATGCATATCAAAAGTTGGCTGCGGACTTTACTGAGGATGAGTTTATGCTGTTCGGAGACTCTGCCGGCGGTGGACTTGCACTTTGTCTGCTACAGATGATTAAAAAGGCTGGGAATCTGTCTCGCCCGTCGAAGTCTGTGCTTTTTTCTCCATGGCTTGATTTGTCCTGCCAGAATCCTGATGTTGTTCATTATCTTGCAAAAGATCCGATACTTGAGCTTGATACTCTTATCCATGCTGCGAAACTTTTTGCAAATGGTACTGACTTAATGGACAGTCAAATTTCTCCACTTTATGGCGATTTGAACAATCTTGGGGAGCTACTACTGTTTGTCGGGACATGCGAGATCTGCTTTCCTGACTGTGAGTTATTTGTAGAAAAAGTGAAAAGCTGCACTGGCACGACTGTCGAGACTGTTATCGGTCAAGGTATGATTCATGACTGGATTATCACTAAGACTAGTTCTGCAAAAAAGGCTGAGGAGAAGTGTCTGGAATTTTTTCAAAAAAAATAAATATTTTTTTAAAAAACTGATTGACATTTATTCCTGATTCTGGTAAAAATATCATGTAAGCGCGAATGTCGTATAACGGCTATTACCTCAGCCTTCCAAGCTGATGACGTGGGTTCGACTCCCATCATTCGCTTCAGACCAGATTTATTTCTGGTCTTTTTTTTGCACTTTTTGAAAAAAAAGATTTGCCTTTCACAGCTTTAGAAATTAAATTGTATTTAAGATTGATTATATAGTATTTTATATTTATAATTTTTATATGTAAGAGATATTGGAGGTTATGATGTCTGAAAAAAATGTAGTACCTGCTGAGCAATTCTTGCCAGACAGATTATTTATTATACCATTAACTGGTAAGCCTATTTTCCCAGGGATTTTTACCCCTATCATGATTGAATCTGAGGAAGATATTGCTGTCGTTGAAAAATCTATAGAAACAAACAGTATGATTGGACTTTGTCTAATCAAGGATGATGACCAGGAAAACACAACAGTAGAAGATATTTTCACTATTGGAACTGTTGCAAAGATTGTAAAAAAGATAAATCTTCCAGATGGTGGAATAAATATTTTCATCTCTACTGTAAAAAGGTTTAAAATTCGCAGATTTATCTCAGAAGATTCGCCTTTTTATGCTGCGGTTGAATATCTTGATGATGTCGAGAAGAGTCCAGACACAATTAAGGCTTTGATTCGAGTTCTACTATCTGGTATGAAGCAACTATCTGAGAACAATCCTCTTTTTTCTGAAGAAATGAAGCTTAACATGGTCAATATAGATCATCCAGGAAAGATTGCTGATTTTATGACTTCCATATTGAATATAGACAAGCTTTCGCAGCAAGAGATTCTTGAGACTATTGATATTCAGAAACGTATAGAGCTTGTAATTACTCACTTGAAGAAAGAACAGGAACTGTTGCGAATTCAGAAGAAGATTACTAAGCAGATAAATGAAAAAATTGAAAAATCACAGCGTGAGTATTTTCTTCGTGAGGAGCTAAAGGCTATCAAGAAAGAGCTTGGAATGGATACTGATGCTCGAAGTTCTGAATACAGGAAGTTTAAAGAGGCGGTCGATGCCTTAAATCTTGACAAAGAAGTCCTCGAGCCTGTGGAGCAGGAACTTGAGAAGTTTGCGATCATGGAGCCTAGCTCATCTGAATATATTGTTACTCGTAACTATCTTGAGACTATTGTGACTCTTCCTTGGGGCGATGTAACTCCTGATGATTTTGAGATTGAAAAGGCTCGTAAAATTCTTGATAATGACCACTATGGACTTGAAGATGTTAAGAATAGGATTTTAGAGTTTCTTGCTGTACGTAAACTTAAAAAAGACTCAAAAGGCTCTATAATCTGCCTTGTAGGACCTCCAGGAGTTGGTAAGACTTCTGTCGGTAAATCAATTGCATCAGCATTAAATAAGAAATTTTTTCGCTTTAGCGTTGGTGGTATGCGTGATGAGGCTGAGATCAAGGGTCATAGACGAACTTATGTCGGTGCTATGCCTGGTAAGATTATTCAAGGGCTTAAAATTGTCAAATCTAACTCACCAGTCTTCATGATTGATGAGATTGACAAACTAGGTACATCGTATCAGGGCGATCCTTCTTCTGCACTGCTTGAGGTTCTAGATCCTGAGCAGAATATTGCATTCAGAGACCACTATCTCGACTTGCCTTTTGATATATCTAATATTCTCTTTATTGTAACTGCAAATACTCTTGATTCTATTCCACGACCACTACTAGATCGAATGGAAATTATCAGGATTGCTGGTTATATAGAAGAAGAAAAGATTGAGATTGCAAAAAGATATTTGATTCCTCGTGTCTGTCAGAGAAATGGACTTAACAAAAAAGATCTAAATATTCCGCGAAAGAGTCTTGAAGCTATTACTGAAGGCTGGGCCCGCGAGGCTGGTGTGAGAAACTACGAGAAGGCTTTGAATCGTATTGCAAGAAAGGTTGCAACTAAAATTGTCCTAAAAACTGACAAGCCTCCATTTAAGATTATGCCTGAAGATCTCGAAGAGTATCTTGATCAGCCCTATTTCACAAACGATGATATCAAGGTCGCAGATGTTCCAGGTACTGCTGTCGGGCTTGCTTGGACAAGCATGGGTGGCGATACTCTGATAATCGAAGCGATAAGCAATGCTGCAAAGGTTGGTGTGCTAAAGCTAACCGGTCAGATGGGCGAAGTTATGCAGGAATCAGCATCGATTGCTTTCTCATATGTGAAGAAGATAGCGGTCAAAAATGGCGTTAAATCAGATTTTTTCGATAAAAATATAATCCACTTGCATATTCCTGAGGGTGCTACTCCAAAAGATGGTCCTTCTGCTGGAATTACTATGGCTACTGCGATTTTATCTCTTGCAAAAAACAAGAAAATAAATAAGAATGTAGCTATGACTGGAGAGTTGTCCTTGACTGGTAAGGTCTTGCCGATTGGTGGTCTCAAAGAGAAGACAATTGCTGCAAAACGTAACAAGATTAAGACAATTATCATCCCAGCACAAAATGCAAAAGATCTCAAGAAGATTCCTGAGAAGGTGAAAAAAGGTTTGACCTTTGTACCTGTCTCTACTTTTGATGAGGTTATAAAGGTGGTTTTTTAATGAAAAAAATTATAATTGCTAGTTTATTATCATTGGCGTTTTATTCTTGTGAATCTAAGGTTCACAAGAATTTTGATATTAACGAGAAAGAGTTGATCGAAGCTGTGAGCTCTCTGCCACAGGATATTCAGGAGAATGTTAAGGCTAATCCGAGCGGCTTCTTAGATGGGATTGAAGATCTAATCAATACTTCGCAAGATCTGCTTCTCCTTGTCGATAAAAAACATAATTTGGGCTCAGATTATGCACCAGAAGACCTTGTGCTTTTGTCTACTTATCCCGAGTTATTTGTTCGTAAGGGTCGAGAACAGATGCTTATGATGCGAGAAATTCTGATTGAAAACCTTATTCAGATGAGCAAGGATGCGGATAAACTTGGAATTGAGCTTGAATTATCATCATGTTATAGATCTTACAGCACACAACAGCGAACCTTTAATTATTGGGTAAGCATTGATGGCGAAGAGATTGCTAGCACCTACTCGGCACGTCCTGGGGCTAGTCAGCACCAGTTAGGTACAGCGGTGGATTTCGGTTCGATTGAACCTGAGTATGAGTTTACACCTGCTGGGCAATGGCTGTACAAGAATGCGTGGAAATATGGCTTTTCACTCTCTTATCCTAAAGATATGGATGCAGTAACTGGATATATCTATGAGATTTGGCACTATCGATATATTGGAAGAGAGGCTGCAGCTTTTGAGGTTGCTTTTTTCAATAGAGTTCAACAATATATGCTAGAGTTCTGGCACTATAACAAGGACTTTTTTATAGAAAAATACATTGGAGCTTAAATAATATGGAACTGCTTGCCCCTGCTGGAAATGCTGAAAAGCTAAAATATGCCTATCTCTACGGCGCGGATGCTGCCTATATTGGAATTAAGAATTTCTCGCTTCGAAGAAAGGCTGATAACTTTAATGAAGATGAATACAAGATTATTCGTGAAATCAAAAAAGACAAAAAACTCTATTGTGCGCTAAACATTTACTTCCATAATGGAGATTTAAGCCTTCTTGAGGAGAATCTCGACTATATTGCTAACTACCCGTTTGACGCCTTTATTGTCAGTGATCTAGGCGTTGTAGACCTGCTTGCTAAGCGTTTTCCAGATGCAGAACTTCATCTTAGCACTCAAGCTAACTGTATAAATAAATATTCAGCGCGAAAATATCAGGAGATGGGTTTCAAGCGTGTAATTCTTGGTCGTGAGACCTCGCTAGACGATATTAAGGCGATCAAGGATTATAATCCTGGACTGGAAATTGAGACTTTTGTTCATGGTGCGATGTGCATTGCTTACTCTGGGCGTTGTTTTCTATCAAAGTATATGATAAATCGCAGTGCTAACGAGGGCTTCTGTGCGCACACTTGCAGGTGGAAGTATAAGATTCACGACCAATTGTATCTTGAAGAGGAGATGCGTCCCGGAGAATATTATCCTATATTTGAGGGTGATGGCTTTACTGAGATCATGAGCAGCAAGGATTTATGCCTGATTGACCATATCAAAGAGCTTAAAGATGCTGGGATTGACAGCCTCAAGATTGAGGGACGTATGAAATCAATCTACTACACTTCTGTGATTACTCGTGCCTACCGCAAGGCTATCGACCAAGTTAATGGGATTGAGGTTAAGGATTTCGACCAATACCGTGAAGATCTGTTTAATGTCAGCCACAGGGAATTTACGACTGGCTTCTTCTTTGATGACCAGGATGTGCAAATTCCTACAACGATTGAGTATTCACGAAAGTATACGTTTATCGGTATTGTTGGGGAAAAAGTTGCGGAAAATCGCTACGAGCTTGAGCTGAAGAACACACTACACACTGATCAGGAGATCGAGTTTGTCGGTCCTGATATCCTTTTTCATAAAGATACAAACTATAAGATTTTTGACAAAAATAATGTGGCCTGCACTAAGGGAGACCACAGCAAATATTACACTATCGAGGCAAGTTGCCCGATCAAACCTGGCTACATTATTCGTCGCAAGGTTGATTAGGATTTTTTCCTTAAAATAAGAAGAACCTCTTCTGCCTCTAGGTTATCTTTATCGCTTAGCGGGCAGATTGAGCCATTCTTCCATGTGTAGCCTTTGACAATCTGGGTGTTTGTCTGTTCTGTCCATTCGATAAAATCAAGCAGCGTGAACAAGTGAATATTCGGAGTATCTGACCAGCTGTATGGGAGCCAATCTGTAACTGGCATCTTGCCGTTTGCAAGGAGTCCAAGCCTTACCTTCCAATATCCGAAATTCGGGAATGTTATTATACCAAACTTACCAAGCCGCAACATCTCCTGAAAGACCTTCTTTGGATTGCGCAAGGTCTGAGCTGTCTCTTCAAGCACGACATAATCGAAGCAGTTATCATGGAAAAAGCTTAACCCCTCGTCAAGATTAGCATGAAAAACTGAAACTCCCTTGTCTACGCAGTTCATTACAGATGAAAAATCAAGTTCAACACCTTGAACATCTGCACCTTTTTCTTTTAGATTTAACAGCAGATTTCCATCGCCACAGCCAAGATCCAGGACTGAATCTCCAGGCTGTATCAGGTCTAAAATTATCTTGTCTTGCCAATCTTCAGTCCTGACTGACTGGTCAGTTTTGTTTTTGCAAAATTTATCGAGAATTTGCTCTATATATTTCTTGCTCTCCTGGCAAAATGCTTTATCAATCTCCACGGCTTCCTCCTATTTCGACCCCAAGAAGGCTCTCAAAAACCTTCCAACAGATTCTGTCTCGACAAGAAATGCATCATGTCCAAACTTTGACTCGACAGACAGGTATGTCGCCCTCTTGTTATTCTTGACTAATGCCTGCGCAATCTCTCGGCCCTGTTCTGGCGTGTAGAGCCAATCTGATGAGAATGTTGCGACAAGGGTCTGACACTCAATTCTCTTTACCGCCTCAACGATATCACCAGCCCCCCATTTCTCAGCCGCATCATAATAATCCATCGCCTTTGTAATATATAGGTAGGAATTTGCATCAAATCGCTCGACAAAGCGTTGCCCCTGGTAGTTCAGATAACTCTCAACCTCGAATTCCACACCAAAATCGAAGTCAGGCTGCATTTTGCCACGCAATCGCCGCCCAAATTTATGCTGCATTCCCTCTTCTGAAAGATAGGTTATATGTGCTAACATTCGTGCCGCAGCAAGACCGTTGCTAGGCGCCTCCCTATCATAATAATTCCCATCATTGAAGTTGGGGTCGTGCATGATGGAGTGGCGTCCTACAGCATTGAATGCAAGCCCCTGAGAGGACAATCTCGGCGCTGATGCAAGGATTGCACACTTGTGCAATCTATCAGGATATGCTAGAGCCCACTCTAATGCCTGCTGTCCGCCAAGGCTACCACCAATTACACAGAGTAATTTATCAATCGCAAGAAAATCAATCAGCCGTCTCTGAAGATTAACCCAATCACCCACTGTAACAATTGGAAAATCAAGACCATAAGGTCTCCCTGACTCAGGATCTATCGAGGATGGACCAGTCGTTCCGTAACAACTTCCAACAACATTTGAGCATATTATAAAATATTTGTTAGTATCAAGAGGCTTCCCGGGACCGATAATTGTATCCCACCAGCCAGGCTTATTCTCACGCCACGGACGATTGTATTTTTCCCAATCAAGATCCCAACCTGCAGCGTGGGCATCACCGCTTAACGCGTGTGCAATCAGAATAGCATTATCTTTCGCAGGCGAAAGTTCTCCGTAGGTCTCATATTCAACAACAACATCATCAATATGACCTGCAATTTCAAGGTAAAAAGGATTATTTTTATCTGCGAGAGTTACATGCTTTACATTGGTAAATAGTTTGTCTTCCATAAATTACCTTCTTTTCAAAAAGATAATATATCTTAACGATTTAAAAGATTTTTTACAACCAGTTAAGCGATAAATTGTCAAAACCAAATATTGATATTATTTAAAAAGATTGTTAAGCTAATCTTATGGAAAAGAAACTGCTCAACTTAATTGATTCTCACTGTCACTTCTCTGAGATGGCAAAAAAAGAGATGAATACTCAGCAAATTATTGATGAATGCTTCGAAAATGGGCTTGAAGCCTGCCTTGATATCGGAATTGCAACTAATGACATCAAGGAAAGAATTAAATATAAGAGAGAAGGCGTATACTTTGCAGTTGCACTCTATCCCTCATTTTCTGAAAAAGATTACATTGTCGAAGTTGAGCAGCTTGAAAAAAATATAATTGATTTTAGAAGTGAGATTTCAGTGCTTGGTGAGTGTGGACTTGACTTCTATTGGAACTATGCAGATGCTACCCGACAGCTAGAGTTGCTTGAGATGCAGATAGATCTTGCAAACAGATACAACCTGCCTGTTGCAATACACTGCCGCGAGGCTGATTCACTTTTAGTTGATTTTCTTTCAAGAAAAAAGTTAAATCAAGCAAGCATTATTCACTGTTTCAGTAGTGATATGGTCTTTGCAAAAAAATACATAGATCTTGGCTTCAAGTTATCCTTTGCTGGAAATCTTACCTACAAGAAATCAATAGAAATTCAAGAGGCTTGCCGTGCAATATCTGTCAAAGATATCTTAGTTGAGACAGATAGCCCCTATCTCAGCCCTCAACCAATCCGAGGGAAATTAAACTCACCAGGAAATATTCATTACACCTATGATTTTATAGCACAGCTCAAAGGTATACCAACAACAAGGCTTGCAAATCAGGTTAAAGAGAATTTCTACGAGATTGTAAAGTAGTTAGTCTGCTAAGGCAGAACCAGAGATGTTTTTTGAAAAAAGCAATGCTTCACTTCGAGATGTAAAAAACGAAATTGAACTCTGATTTATCCAACCAGAAGTTTTTTCAATATTGATATATATCCATTCCTCATTTTTTTCAGAAAACTCAACAATCGAGCCTTTAAAGATTATGCTTATAGCCTTAGCGTCAAATGAAGGTAACTCTCTAACACGGACCACATCATCGACAACAACAGCCCAACCAATTTCAGCTTTCTGAAAATCTATACCAGGAAGTTCTATACTAGCAAAAAACTCATCTTTGTTCTTACAAGAGAAAA
>JAFGXN010000099.1 GCA_016936615.1 Spirochaetales bacterium
AACCACCACAAAATCATAAGCAATAGACCATACCTACCTAATCCACTCCCATATTATCTGCGTTCATCTGCGTTCATCTGCGTTCATCTGCGTTCATCTAGCGTAGCGGGCGGTTAAAATTTCTCTTCTCTCTTTCAATTAAAAAAAATAAATAATCAAATATTGGGACAATTTCGCTTGCGCTTGACAGAATTTGGGGATTGGCGCTGGTCGGGGGAGGGGAGGCTCTGGAAAATTAAAACTTTTCAATTTGACGTTTCTATTGTAATATTTTCATGGGGGTTTATATGAGACGTTTTGCATTTGTTTTCGTTTTATTTTTTTGTTTATATTCGGCTGGATTTGCCGGTGATGACTATATTTTGCGATGGAAGAGCATGCCTTCTAAGTGGGTTGATGCTCCTTTCATGGGGAATGGCGAGATGGGGACGATGGTTTATCGTGAATCGTCGAAGTCTGTGATATGGTCGGTTGGGAATTCCTTCGCTCAGGATCATAGGCAGGAGGATGATTATTCTATCCGTTGTCCTGAAGTTGTCAATCGCGGCCGTGTTCCTATCGGCTTCTTCAGGCTGAAGACTCGAGGTCTTATTGTCGGAGCTGATATCTCGCTTGATCTGAAAAAAGCAGAGGCTCGCGGGGTTATCAAGACTACCCTTGGTTCTATTTCGTTCAGGACGCTTGTCTTGAGTGTTGAAGATGTTTGTGTTGTTGAAGTTGAGCCATCCGGGCTGGAGAAGGGGCTGGGATTCGAGTTTGTGCCGGGCCATCCTGAGAGTTACAGATTGCTTACAGTTACAGATAAGAGCTTTATTGGCAAAATATCTCCGAATCCGAAGCCGGTGGTTGAGGCTGACGGGGAGATTTCTCTTTGCAGACAGAACTTTGCTGCGGGTGGAATGACTGCTACTTCCTGGAAGCAGATTGCTGACGGCAGTGGGATTAAACTTTTTTTCTCAACAAAACACTCATATCCTGACAGCTCTGCTGCGCAACTTGCCTCAGATAATGTGAATCTTGCTTTGCAGCAGGGGGCGGCGCTTGAGATTGACCATCAGAACTGGTGGGCTGATTACTGGGCGAAGAGTTCGGTTACTCTGCCTGATCCTTTCTGGAATCTTTTCTATAAAATTCAGATGTATAAACTGGCCTCTGCTTCAAGGGCTGATGGCGCATTGATTGATAATTCAGGACCATGGCTTCAGCCTTCTTCGTGGAATAGTACATGGTGGAATTTGAATGTTCAGCTTAGTTATTCTTCTGTCTACACGGCGAATCGCCTTGAAATCGGAGATGCCCTTGTTAATTTTCTTACAAAGTATTTTGATGATCTGGTTGCCAATGTGGCTGAGGAGTTCCGGGGGGATTCTGCTGGTCTGTCGCGCAATACTGATATGTGGTCGATGAAAGGCCGTGCAGGTGTTCCGGGTGGATGGTCTGATTCCTCTTCTGATATTGGTTATGAGGTGGGGAACTTAACGTGGATCTGCCACAATCTCTATCGTCATTACCGGAGTTCGATGGATTCTGATTTGCGGGACAATCTTCTTTATCCTTTGCTAAAAAGAGCCTTAAATTATTATGCTCATTTCCTCACCGAGGGTGATGATGGTTTTTACCATCTGCCGGAGACCCATTCGCCTGAGTATGGGAATGCCGAGGACTGCAACTATGATTTGTCGCTGATTCGCTGGGCTTGTATGACATTGATTGAGCTTGATAAGCTTCGCGGTGAATCGATTGGAGTGAGTGAGGAGGCAGGGCTTGTCAGTAAATGGCATGATATTCTGCAGCGGCTTGTACCTTACAATGTGAATAAGAATGGTTTTATGATTGGTAAAAATGTAGGCTTTGATATGAGTCACAGACATTGGTCACATATGCTGATGGTCTATCCATTGAATATTTTTCCTCCTGCAGGAGAAAATCTGGCACTTATCGAGAAATCTCTTGCTCGTTGGCATAGCTTTCCCGGTGCGTTAGCTGGATATTCGTATACTGGAGGTGCTTCGTTTTCAGCATTGCTTGGTGATGGCGAGAGGGCTCTGAAATATCTTAACGGCTTTAAGCCGTTTATGGGTAAGTCGACAATGTACTACGAGGGTGGCAAAAATTACTGGCCTGTCATGGAGACTCCGCTTCACTGTGCGCAGGCTCTTCAGGAGATGCTGCTGCAGTTTAGACGGTTTGACTGCGAGTATGATTTTCCTATCGATATATTTCCTGCAGTTCCTTCCTCATGGAAGGAAATCGAATTTGAGAATTTGCGGGCAGAAGGGGCTTTCCTTGTGAGTGCAGAGAGGCGAGGCGGAAAGACTGTCCGGGTAAAGGTTTTCAGCGAGAAGGATAATCAGTCATTTGTCAGGACAGACTGGGCCGGTAAGGTCGAGGCTGAAGTCTCAGGCGAGGCTAGTGTGACTTATCTGGATGGCGGAATTCTTCTTGACATGAAGGCTGGAAGTTGGGTAGAGTTTGAGCTAAAAAATCCTTGAGTAGATTCATTCTATAGTGTATTCTTCGGGTAGAGGAAATATGACGAATATCAGGCTTTTTTTTACAGATTTGGATGATACATTGTGCCCGGTCGGGCAGACTTTGCCGCAGGAGAATCAGGTGATGCTTCGGGAGTTGAGTCGTGCCGGGATTGAGACGGTTGTGGTTACTGGCCGGTCGCTCTACTCTTACCGCCTCTCCGGGATAGAGCCGTTCGGAGTAAAGTATTTTATATTTTCTACTGGGGCTGGGACATTTGTGAAGTCGGGGGAGGAGTTTCTTCCGCTGATAACCAACCACATGCAGATTGGTGATGTCGCGGCGGTGGGGGAGTTTCTTGCTGGGCGTAATCTGGATTTTTACTTGCAGAAGTCGATGCCGGATAATCATCATGGGCTCTATTTCCAGGCTGGGGCTGGTCATGAGGATTTTCATCGGAGGAGTGCGTTGTATGAGCAATTCCTGCAACCGATCAAAGGCCTTGATGGCTTGTCGGGGGAGTTCACGCAGATTGTGGTGATTATGGATGAGTCTGAGTTGGGTATAGTTCAGGAGATTCAAGAAAAATTCCCATTGCTGAGTGTGATTCGGGCAACTTCTCCGATTGATAAGCGTTCTGTGTGGCTTGAGATATTTGCGCCATCTGTGAGTAAGGGCTGGGCTGCGAGGAAACTAGCAGATTATCTTGGGGTCTCAATGGCGCAGACTGCGGCAGTTGGCAACGATTATAATGACCTGGATATGCTTCACGAAGCTGGGAGATCGTTTGTGACTGAGGATGCGCCTGTGCAGATGGTGAGGCTGTTCGAGAATGTTCCATCGTCGCAGAAGGCTGGCTTTGCATATGCTGCAAAAAAGTTATTAGGTTTGTAAAATCCAATTCTTAAAACTAGAAAGATTCTTTTTTTTATTGTATAAATAATTATCAAATAATATTTTATGGGGTTTAAAATGAATGTAGCAGTTTTGATTACTTTTGTGTTGTATTTCATTGTGATGATGGGAGTTGGACTTTTTTTCTATAAAAAAACGAATAACATTGAAGATTACTTGCTTGGTGGTCGTGGGATGGGTAGCTGGGTTACTGCGTTGAGTGCTCAGGCTAGCGATATGAGCGGATGGCTTCTGATGGGGCTTCCGGGGGCGGTCTATCTCTACGGTGTTGGTCAGGCGTGGATTGCAATTGGTTTGTTTATCGGAACAGTTGCGAATTGGTTGCTTGTTGCAAAGCGATTAAGGGTTCAGACTGAGGAGACTAGTTCTTTGACTCTTTCTACTTTTTTTGAGAAAAAGTTTAATGATCCTACTGGGTTGCTGCGAATTATTTCTGCGCTTATTATCTTGATTTTCTTTACAATTTATACTTCTTCCGGGTTGGTTGCTGCTGGGAAGCTTTTTAATGGGGTCTTCGGGCTTCCTTATGGATGGTCAGTTGTGATTGGTGCTGTTGTGATGATTATGTATACTTTCCTTGGCGGATTCATGGCTGTCTGTTGGACTGATTTATTGCAGGGTGCTTTAATGTTTGTTGCAATTATTGTTGTCCCTTCTGTGGCTCTCTCCAAAAATGGTGGATTTGAGGCGGTTGGCGCTGCGATGCAGGCTAAGGAGATCTCTGCTAGTCTCTTTAGAGATTCTTCTGGGGCAATTTCATTCGTTGCTATTATCTCGGCAATGGCTTGGGGGCTTGGGTATTTTGGTCAGCCACATATTTTGTCTCGTTTCATGAGCATTAAATCTGTAAAATTATTGCCACGGACTATCTCAATTGCTGTGGTCTGGGTATTTATATCGCTTGTTGGAGCAATTGTTGTGGGTCTTGTTGGTATTGCGATGTTCGATTCTTTGCCAGATGGAGAAAATGAGACTGTCTTTATTCAGATGATAAACGGATTGTTCAATCCCTGGATCGGAGGAGTTCTACTTGCAGCGATTCTGGCTGCGATTATGTCGACGATAGATTCGCAGTTGCTTGTCTCTTCGTCAGCGCTTACGGAGGATTTCTATCAGCACATAATTAAGCGTGATGCTAAAGGGAAAGAGCTTATCTGGGTTGGGCGATTTTGTGTATTGATAATCGCGGTGATTGCAGTTTTGTTGGCGCTCAAGCCTGATTCCTCAGTTCTTGATCTAGTTGCCTATGCGTGGGGCGGATTCGGCGCGGCGTTTGGGCCTGTCGTTCTTGTTGCTTTGTACTCAAAGCGTACGAAATGGTTCTCAGCTTTCGCCGGGATGGTGGTCGGAACACTGACAGTTATCATCTGGAAGGAGGTTGGTCTCGGTGCTACAATGTATGAGATTGTACCAGGCTTCATCTTAAACTTTGCCACAATCGGTGTCGTGAATTTCATTGCTTTTCTTGTTGAAAGGAAAAAAGATAAGGCTTCCAGGGGTTAGTTTAGCTTTTTTTAGGGACTTGCTTAGTTGCAGGTCCTTTTTTATTTGGGAAAAATGGGAGAGGAGATTTTTAACCACGAAAACATCTGCTTATGCTTTGAATAGCAGGTTAGAAGCGTGAAAGAAGAGGTTCTTGTGAATGAGAAAAACCCTCCTTGACATGCTAGATGATTGCAAGGAGGTAAAGAATTTTTAGAAATATTATGAATTTAAAGTAGTTGGTTTGCTGATAGATTTAGGTCTAGTGTCTTGAGCAGCACCCCATTCTTTGTTTGGGTTTGGTCCCATTTCTAGAATTAGAGTGCTTCCACTTATTATATCGTCATGATGTATCCATGCTTTGTTGTAGCTCTTGCCATTTAAAGTTGCTGATTGGATATAAATGTTTTTTGCTGAATTGTTATTGGCTATGATTGTGAAGTTTTTTCCATTTTCTAGGTCAATAGTTGCTTTATCTATTACTGGACTACTAATCATGTATACAGGATTCCCAGGACATGCTGGGTATAAGCCTATTGATCCAAATATATACCAAGAGGAGAGTTGGCCGCAATCATCATTGCCGGGAAGTCCTCCAGGGGTGTTTGAAAAATAATAGTCCAGAATCTCTCTTACAATTTTTTGTGTTTTCCATGGTGCGCCTATGTAGTTATACATATAAGGCGCGTGCATTGAAAATTCATCTCCCACATAATAGAAGTTATTTTCAAAGAAAGTGTCAAGAAAATTTATAAGATTTTGTTCTCCACCCATGAAATTTGCTAGCCCTTGAACATCATGAGGGACTAGAAGGGTGTGATTCCAGTAATAAATTTTTCGCAGTTTTTCTACCGAAGTTTTCCAATCTTTGAAGCTTTGCCCTGGCTGCTTTTTTTCCCAGCCACCAGCCCATACGCTGATTTTTCGGCTTTTTGAGTATGCCCAGATTCCGCTTGATAACCTGCCTCGAACCAAGCCAGTATTTGGATCAAGTACGTTGTTATATCTGAGTGAGCGATTTAAATACTCTTTGTGAAGATCTTCTCTATTAAGAGCCTTAGCATATTGAGAGATACAATAATCATCATAAGCAAATTCTAGAGTTCGGGCTACTGATTCTGGGTAGGTTATTGGTACAAACCCAAGTCTGTTGTAGGCTTTTATTCCAACTCTACCACTAAAACCCTTGTTTCCAGGGGTGTTTGCGTTTTTAAGCATAGCTTCAAGAGCTTTTTCCGTATCAAAGCCTCTGATTCCTTTAATATAGGCATCTGCGATTACAGAATCAGCATGTGTTCCCATCATTATGTTGGCATATCCTGGGTTTGGCCATTTAGGAAGCCATCCACCCTGGTCATATATGTTTAAAAGACCTCTGATCATCTCAGAAGTTTTTTCTTCTTGTAGTAAAATTAGAAGTGGGTGAAGAGATCTGAAAGTATCCCACAACGAGTAATCAGTAAACATATCTCCTTTGTGAGTTTTACCATCGAAGGGGCTGTGGTATAGATCTTCGCTCTCTTTAAGAGATCTCGGAAGAAGGTGGCATCTCTGTAAAGCAGTGTAAAAGATTTCTTTATCTCGTTTATTTCCATCAATTTGGATTTTGCTTAGAGTAGATTCCCACTTTTCGGCACCCTTACTGACAGCCTTATCAAAGTCCCAGTCTGGGAATTCATAATCAAGATTTTTTCTAGCATGTGCAATGCTTATAAATGAGGTAGCAACTTTCAATAGAATTTGTTCATTTTCATCTGTCGTAAACTGAATGACTGCTTGATCTTCAGAACTATTATTTATCGAAGCTCTGGTATAGGGTTGTTCAAAGCGAGCAACGAAAAATGCAGGAAAATTTCCATGAGGACCCCGCCCCCATTGATTGCTAGAAGGAATAATTCCTGTTACTTCATTATACTCCGGAACAAATTCATATTTGCAACTAGAGAAAAGGCCTCGAAACAAAACTTTTGATTCTTCTGAAGATGGATAAGTAAATCTAAAGAAAGCGGTCTGCGAGGCTGCAGTTAGTTCAGCGTGAATATTGTAGTCGTCTAAATTAACAGAATAATAATGGGGTTTTGCTATTTCACTTTCATGTCTGAAAAACGAACCATTTTTGTCAATAGAGTCTTGAACTTGACCTATCATAGGCATCACGACCATTGCTCCATATTCTGCAACAACAGCACCATTGGGGTAATGGCTTGCTCTAAATCCTTGAATCTTATCATCTTCCCACCAATAGGGAACAGGAACTGATATATGAATTTTTTTCTGAATACAAGTCTGAGGTGTCCACTGTGTCATTGCAAATGGATAGCCAACCCCTGGATAAACAAAACCACTTGGAGACTCTGCGTCACTAACAGTAATTTCTTTTTCCCATTGCAATGTTCCTATTCTTGTGTCAACATAGTCTAAATATCCCTCTTTTGTCGTAGTTGTCCCTTCTCCAGCATAAAGCTCTGTAGAACCAAAGAATAAAATGACTAAAAAACCTGCAAAAAGAGCAGGGAATTCCTTTTTAAATCCTTTCATAAATTAACCTCCATAATTTCTGAAATTGTATATTGCTCAATATAAAGTAATTATACTTATAATAAGTGCTAATCTTATATTTAACTACTAATATTAGATATAAAAAATGATACTATATGATCTATTTTGGTATAAATAATGGATGATTGAATTGACAAATTGATTGTATACGTTAAAATAATTTATGGACTTAGATTTAATCTGCCAGGAAGCTGTCCTGGCAGAATTGCTTCCAGAAAATAATCGCTGTCTTTATCTTGCACATTACCTTGGGCAGCCTCACTTGAAATTTCATTATCAGTCTGAATATGAGCTTGTTTTGACGCGAGGAAGTGTTGGAAAGAGAGTTGTCGGAAATAGTATCAAAGATTATGGAAATCTTGACCTTGTTATTATTGGTCCTAATCTTCCGCACACCTGGGTTCATGAAATAGCTTCAGAAGGATGTAAAATGGATAATATTGTTGTTCATTTCACAAAAGAGTCCTTGGGTTATGAGTTGTTAAATAAACCAGAGATGAGAAATGTATTATCGCTCTTGAATACTGCAGAACTTGGTCTTGAATTTAGTTTTCGGGTTGCACAAGAAGTTGAGGACAAGCTTCAGCAGATGAGCCAGACTTCTATCTCGTGGCAATTAATGCTTTTTTTAGAGGTTTTAATTATCCTTTCTGAGCAGACTGAGTATAATATTCTGGTTTCACCTTCTTATAAATTGGATAAGAACAACACCTTATTCTCAGAACTACTCCAGTTCATCCATGAAAACCATGATAAAAAAATTAAGCTAGAAGATGCTGCAAGCTTATTATCGATGAGTATTCCAACCTTCACCAGATTTTTTAGAAAAATGACAGATACTTCTTTCATTCAGTATTTGAATTCATGGAGAATTAAGCGGGGGTGCATACTTCTGAAAGAAACAGATTATTCGGTTTTGGAGATCAGCACCACAGTAGGTTTTGAAAATTTATCAAATTTCAATAGGCAGTTTTTAAAAGTTGTCGGAACAACCCCTCGTCAGTACAAAGACCTGAATCTTCAGCCAGGTAAAAACCCATAAATCCTGACATATGCACCCTAAAATCTAGATTTCCGTTTCCATCGATGAAGGGTGTGGGCTAAAATGGCTTTGGTCCTTTTTTATATGGAAAAAATTGGAGAGGAGTTTTTTTTACCACGAAAAACATAAAAAGCGCGAAAGAATAGGTTCTGTGAATGATGGGACTTGATTAATCTTTCCCCACATCAAGCAACGATAGCCACAAATTTGCAGCTTCAATCTGCGCGTCTGCAATCAGCTTGATGAAGGTTTGGTAGTTAGAAGTTGTGTGGGCAATATCGAGAGCTTGATAATATTCGGCTCGATATTCTTTTTTTATAATAATTGGCAGATAGTTGTCTTGCATAAGCTGGAAATTGAGCAGAAGTCTGGATGTCCTTCCGTTGCCATCGATAAATGGGTGGATTTTGACAAATTCACCATGTAAAAGGGCTGATTTCACGATTGGGTGGAGAGCTTTCCATTTTTTTGAGTATTCAATAATTAATTGTTGCATCAAGAACCTTATTTCGTAGTGTCGTGGTGGAATATGTCTTGCACTACTGATAACTACATTTTCTTCTCGATATTTACCAGCATTTTCAGAATCGATCCCTCTTAAAATCAAGGCATGAATATTCTTTATATTCCATTCTGATAACTCTTCACGGTTAGATATAATTTTTTCAATGAAAAAAATAGCCTCTCTGTGGTTGATAGCTTCAAGGTGCTCAACTAGTGTCTTGCCCCCTATCGTTATCCCTTCTAGAACAACCTTAGTCTCAGAAAGAGTCAGGGTATTGCCCTCGATTGCGTTGCTGTTGTAGGTCCAATCCACGACAAGTTTCTCTCTTAACGATTCTACAAGCCTTTTTGGAAAAGGCCGTTGCTGATTAATTCGCAATATCATCTTATCAATTTGAGAAAAATCATAGTCATCAAGCCCAGAGTAGTTTTTATTGCTTTTCAGCCTTGCATCCATCGGATAATTTGCAGACTGAGGAATCATCCAATTTCTACCAATCTTGACAGCCCCATCAATCCGCAGCTCGGAGCACAAAGTTCTAATCCTTCTGTCACTAATCCCCCACCGCAGGCTAGCTTCTGAAACGCTAATAAATTCCATAAAACCCTCTATATATAATTTATTCCGATATCGGAATAAAGTCAAGCGAGGATTGAGTTGGAATGGGAAGATGGAGGGAAGAGTAGGGAGATTTATTCTGCGAAATTTAGAAGTTATATTATGAATAGAACTCAGTTCATTCCGTTTGGCTTGAAGAATTGATACCTGCGACGTGAGTAGAGCTAGAAAGATGCCAATTATTTGTGGTCTTTTAAATAAATTCAGATATTTTTTGTAAAATGCAAGATTTGTTTTGTTGACGCAGAATTGAAATGTAATTATTCTTATTTTAAGGGGTGTGAATAATGGCTTTAGGAAAGAATGGTAAGTCTTTGACCGCCTCAACGCCTTCTTCGAGAAGTTTCGAGACATCGTAGGAGAAGAGTTTTTCGGCAAATAGGAGTAATTATGGGGGTTGTGCAATTATCTCCAATATCTACGAAGTACAAGCAGTCCTAGCCTACGCAACATCTCCAGAGAACTTGTAACCAAGCAAGACTTATTAAGACTTTCTCCTCTCCAACCTTCGCCGCTTCGCGTCTTCGCGTGAGTCATCTCTTTTTTTCCATATTCTCTGCTAGGTTGAGTTCTGTGGACTCAACCCCTGCGTTCATCGAGCAGCACAGCTGCGGGCGGTTAATTCCTCTTTTTTTTTCTCTATCTCTTCCAGAATCGTGGCAGCAAGACCACCAATACTGTGTAGATCTCCAGACGACCGACCATCATTGCGAAGCTTAGGAACCATTTTACTGGTGCCCCGAAGTGCGAGTAGTTGCATACAGGACCGACATCGCCGAAACCTGGTCCAATATTTCCAACTGTAGCTAGTGCGGTAGTGAATGAGCTTGTGATGTTGTATCCACCTGCAGCTACGACCATTGTTGTTACTATTAGGCATATAATGTACAAAAAGAAGAATCCACCGACATTGTGCAGGTACTCTGCTTCGACTGGTTGCTTGTTCATCTTGATTGTGAAGACACTCTTTGGATAGATAATCTTTTTCATTTCGTATACAGCTAGTTTGAAGAGGGTAATTATTCTTACTACCTTGATTCCACCACCTGTGGATCCGGCACTTCCTCCAATAAACATAAGCAAGAAGATTAGGCCTTGCGAGAAGTGCGGCCAGAGCTCGTAGTTTGCTGAGGCAAAGCCTGTTGTTGTCATAATTGATGCCACTTGAAATGACGAGTATTGCAGGCTCTCCCCGATGTTAGAGTATGTTTCCTGTTTTGTTAGGTTCATAGTTATTAAGATTGTGATTATCACTAGAAAAAGCAGGTAATATTTGAATTCGGTATTTCTATATATGTCTTTGAATCTTCCTGTTAGAAGTTTGAAGTATATTGCAAAGTTTATTCCAGCTAGTACCATAAAAATTGTGATAATTGCTTGAATTGCCTTTGAGTCAAATGCTGCGATGCTGTCATTTCTTCAAGAGAATCCTCCTGTAGCAACTGTTGCAAATGTGTGGACGACCGAGTCAAAAAGGCTCATTCCTGCGATTTTCAGTGCGATTATCTCTAATAGGGTTAGTCCGAGGTAGGTGACCCACAGAATTTTTGCAGTATTTGCAATCTTTGGGCTAATCTTTTCAACTGATGGGCCTGGTGCTTCTGCTTTCATCAAACTGATTCCAGACACCCCTAGCAGTGGCAATATCGCAATTGTCAGTACCACAATCCCCATTCCCCCTAGCCAGTGGGTAAGTGCCCGCCACATTAGCATTGATTTTGGCATTGCTTCAATATCTTGTAATATCGATGCTCCAGTGGTTGTGAAGCCTGACATTGTCTCAAAGAATGCATCTGTATACGATGGGATTGCGCCTGAGATTGTAAATGGAACAGCCCCAATTGCGGATGCAATAATCCAACTAAGAGATACCATCAAAAAACCATCTTTTGTCCTGAATTTTTTTCCACGGTATTTTCTTGTTAATAGATAAATAATAGCAGATAATAGAAAAGCAACGCCTATCGTGGTGCTGTGTAAGGGGGCATAGAGTATGATAAATAAGAAAAATGAGAAAAAATGCCCTTTAAGTCTTTGTAATGTAAATAAATAAGTGATGTGA
>JAFGXN010000100.1 GCA_016936615.1 Spirochaetales bacterium
CCAATCAATATAATTATTCTCAAACATTACCTCACTACGACTAGAAAGTTTGAAACTATGATCATTCCCTGGTAGATTCGCAGACAAAAACAGATTGTTAAAGACCAGTATAGCAGATACAGGTGCAGAACCAGCTAAATTTATAAAGAAATTCTTATCTTGAAAATTCCCACTATTATAAATTGTATTATTATAGACAAAAAGAGTATTAAGCTCTGAAATTGAAGACGGAAAATGAAAATAAGAGTTACTATCTATCACATCGTTATGAGAAAAATTATACCTGAAATAGATCTTCGACGATTCTATAATCTCAATTAGGCTCTTATTAGCTTCCATTAAATTATTCTGAAAATAGATATTAGAACTATACTTTAATTCTCCAACAGTAGTATTTGATGAAAAAAGATTATTCTCGATAATAAAATTATTACACCCAGAAATATCACCTCTTAGAACTATTGACATATTATTCTTTTTAAAGAGAGAATTAGAAATTACTACGTTATCAGATAAGAGAAACTCAATTCCTGCTCCATCTCCCTGAAAATTAAGATTATCAAAGGTAATATTAGACGAAGAAGACACCAGAATCTTCGATTTTATAACAGTTGAGACCTCGCCCTTCACGATTAACCTTTGCTCATTCCCATAATTATAACCCAAAGAAAGATTATCACCATCCACTAACTCTAAGACTATGATCTCAAACCCGAGTGGGAATTTAAATGCAGAAATTTCAACAGGCTTAAAAGGATTACACTTACTACCCTTTAATTCTTCTAAGTCACCATCCTTTGACGAGACATAGAGTCTTGGTAGAATCTCAAAGCTATATCTAGCTGTAGGCGATTTAGTCCCATCTGTAAGAGTATAGATTAATTCTAGAGTGTACTCATCACTAGATAATAGATAACTCTCTGGAACTTGATATTCGTGAACAGGATTGTCAGAATTCTGCGTGTTAATTGGAGTTGGATCTCCTTTCTTATACAAACTAAGCTCTACAGAAACAATATAACTCTCAGGCATAGAAGAATCTAGCTGATAATCAAAATTAAATTTTGGATCTGCTACATAACTAACCCCATCAAAGATTGCACCTGACTCCTGATCTGGAGTAATAACAGGAGGCAACAGAGCTGTAATAATAATATCCTTAGAAAAACTCACGCTCTCTCCATCATATTTAACACTATATGTTACAACACCAGCTTTTTCTCCAATATCTTGTGAAGAATCAAAATCTTCAACAGAAACCTCAACAAAATCTATTATATTTTTATTATTTCGATCTCTACAACTAACAATAGCAGAACTAAAATAATCTTTAACTTCTTCCCAAGCCACATTCTGCTTAACAATATAGTGGAAATTTTCATCTAATTCCAGAGTAAGCTTGTTTTTCTGCTTCTTGCCTTCACCTACTAGAACAAAAGATATTACTGGATTCTTTGAATTTTTTGTAAAAATCTTAAAATTCGCATTATATGAGAGATTTTCCGCTGGCTTGAAAATTATGTTGTAACTTACAGAATCGACAAAATAGCCTTGAGGAATATCAGAATCATCGTTACTTCCCTTGAGCACAAGAACTTGAGATTTTTTATCAAAGCCATCAGGCGTTACCAATTCAACACTAAAACCTTCACCAACACAGACAAAATTATCTAATTGAAGATGAGAAGAGCTTGGATTTGTAATAGTAATAATCTTCTGGCTAGTTGATTTCTCAAAAGTATCTTCAACTTTTATTACGTGAAAGGATTTATCTCCTATACTGAAAGACCCATTATCCTCACCAGCTTTAAACTCTATATCAAGATTATTATCAAATATATCACACCCTAAAATAGTAACCATAACTAACAACAAAAGACTTTTTAATTTATGACGCATACAAACCTCCAAAGATTCATCTTCTGGTACAATAATATTTTGAATTTAAGAAAAAAAGAAGTACCTTTGGTTTATTTTAATACAAATAGAAAATATGTCAACAAACTATCTTCGAGGTTTTGTAAATACAGAATTTATTCAGATTACTGCTCAAATAATAAAATGTTGTCGATTATTACCTTTTTACCATCCTGGCTGACCTGATTTGTATTACTAGGAATCAAGATAGAGATACCATAAGCACCGTCCCTTGTCGCAGTTCTAATTACCTCTTTGGGTGTTGAATTCTCAGGTGAGAACCAACCAAGATCTGTAGCAAGATAAGTGACAGAGGCTGGGCCTTCGACTGAAAATAGCGGTACTATTTGGATAATCACCTCAACTCCGGCATCATTATAGAAGTATTCTGGTCTAAAGATATATGTAGTATCTTTTTTCAAATAGAGAATTTGGTTGATTGATAGCGATTTAATATATTTGGGCGAAATTATTAGGGCATTTGAGCCTTGCATATAATCTGCGCTTCCTATTGAGATTACATCTTGATAACCAGCAGAGGTAAGCATTGCGGAATTACTCACATCACTTGTATCGACAGAGCCGACTATCCACGAGTTTCCAGTTAAATTTTCAAAATCGTGATCAAATATTATATACTCTTTGGTTCCCTGGAACTCTAATGCACCAATATCTACTAGATCAGATCCTGACTCTGACCTATCGTAGTCACGATTCAAGAAATCCTTTGTAAGAACCCAATTACTATAGTAATTATCGCTTGCGACATCTAGTCCTGGATTTGTTGGAACAGGGACAAAAGGTCTTACCATAGTCTCAAAATCACTTTGTTCTCTTATTATTATAGGTGTGATTGTTGTTGTAGGATCTAGACCTCCAAAGTATTTAAAGGATCTAAAATCTATCTTCATCTGTGGATAATTTGCAAAAGAGCTGACAATATAGTCCTCACCGTGATTTGCTAGCACAAAGCTTGGATTACTCTCTGTATAATTCCTTCCGATTACATTTCTCTTATAATTTACACCAGGTTCAAAATTAACACTATTTTCCAATCCAAGAGAGCGATGGAAGATATTTCCGACAACCTCGACGTTTTTGCCTGCAAATCCCTCTGCTCCAGAATTCTTTATTATGTGAGAAAAATCCTGAGCGGTATCTGAAGACTTAAAAAAGCTGTTATTAACAACGCTAAAATCAGAATATCCTGAATCAAGGATTATGTCAAAGTATCCAACATCTACCCCGCGCGAATCATTGTATGAGATATTTCTATTAAAAACAACAAACATGCAATTTGAAGCTGAAAGTAATGACTTTGTATTTCCAGTAAAAAGGTTTCGTGCAAGAGTAACGCTTGTCGACGAGGTCAGATTAATAGCATTATTTACACTATTCATAAAGAGATTACCTTCAATTACTGAATTTGAGGTATTCAAATATGTAATTGATGAGTTATTCCCTTCAAATGTATTATATAATATATTTATCTCACTTCCGCCTGTCATACTTACAAAGGAGTTTGCTCCAAAAAATCGTAGATGCGATATCTCAATATTTGAAACATTGTTCAAAGTTATACCATCTCTAAAGATTGCGCCAGAAGGAGAAGTTAAAGATATCCGAGCCCCTGCAGGCGCCCCACAATCTGCTATAGCCAAGTTCCCAGCAAAATCGCCGTAAAACTGAACTTCTAGTCCACCAGGTAGTTTCTGATTATTAATTATTGACAGGGTCTGCTTTGCATTATAATAATCTCGTCCAGAATTCGAATCAGAACCATTTACAGAATCTATTACTAAAAGGCTTGGAATTTCTGTAACAAATGATGCGATATCTGACCAGTAGATTTTTCCAACTGACTTAACTCTTACCTCAAAGACAATCTGTCCAACTGAAAAATCTGTTCCACTTGAATAAGATGTAGATCCATTTGCTAGTGGTGAAAAATCTGGAGGATTAGAGCCTTGATAATAGTATCGATAGCTAACCTCTGTGATGCTTTCAGGGCTTGTCCAACTCCAAGATGGATATGGATCATATGTAACAGAGGCTCCAGAGATTGTTGGGCTAGCAGCAAATTGTGAGACATCATCGACTATGACTGTCCTAGTAGCAGGATTAGAGATATTGCCCGCATAATCGGAACAACTATAATAGATAAATTGATTTACACCAATCTGTGAGTTATCTGTAGAAAGTCCTGATGTATCTACTGTCAAAAATTGTTGCAAATTCTCACCTGTATTATCGTAAACATTTGCACCAGGATCATAATCTGCAAAGTTAGAGTTTACTGGTATGTATAGAGGGTTATCACCAGAGATCATAACATCTGGCTTTATAGAGTCTATATTAACAAAGGTCTTCTGCTGTGCTAGAACTTCTCCATCTGCGTCTACTGCCTTGACCAACAAGGAGTGTTCACCATCTGTCAGATCTGCAGCAGGAACATAGCTTGAGCTAAGCCCGTGGTTAACCCACAATCCTGGATCTGGTTCATCTGTACCATAATAATCTGCAATATAATAGATTACAGTAGCGGTCTCTGGGACTGTCCAAGTCCATGTAGGCTTGAAGTTTGCAATATAACCGTTATTGCTTCCAACCACATACATGTTCAAATTGACCGATGGTGTCGTTCCATCACCCTCTACGGAGGTTCCAACAAGGAATATTCGAATCGTTGAATTTTTTCCATCATTCGTATAGACTTCCAGCCAGCTAAGAAAGGACTCATTATCCACGGTTGGAGAGAATGCTAAATCAATATTGACCGAAGAATATGGCTGCAGAGAATATGAGGTGTCTGTTGCTTGATTTATTGTAAAAGAAAAGGCTGGATCGCCAACTCTAATGTTATACAGATTGATGGTTTCATCATTACCATTGTAGATGCTAAATGTCTGATAGCTAGAATAGCCAACAGCGGTGTAATTAAAGTTTATAAGAGCATCATTGTACTGCAGACTTCCTTTCTGACTCAGATCTATGCACGAATAAAAAAGTAATAGGAATAAAATGGTAAAAATTCTATTTAGCTTCATTAATTCTCCTAACTGTCTCTATATAAATTTAAGCCAAAAGTGAAAAAAAACCAAATTTTTTGGAGATTTTAGGATAATTTTGTTAGTTTGAGATTTTTTGGGTCGAAATAGAGAGGATTAAATCCACCTCGCCACTAGAAATTTTTAAGGCTGAAGAAATTTGCTTCGAGGAATAACCATTATTGGCCATGTTCAAGACTTTATCCTTCAAGGACAACTTATCAAGGTTCTCAGCTACCTTCTCACTCTTCTGTTCCTTCGCCTCTTTAAAAAGAGGAAGGTCCTCGACCTTCGCGACCTCGGGTTCAATCTGCGGAGTCTCCTCAATCTTTATCGATTTAACAATCTCCTTAGCCTGTGCGCTTGCGAGAGAATTTGGAAGACGGCTTGAATAGCTTAGCTTCGATGTCGAAAGCTCTTTAACCTTATCATCTTTAATCTTTTTATCTAAAAGCTTGATTCGGCTATCAGCATCATTTACCAACTTGTTCAAGGCATTTATCTTAAACTCAATTATTGAGACATTTCTTTCAGTAGTTTGATTTAATTCTGTAATAATATCTGCAATTTCGCCTTTGACCTTTTTAAGAAAAATCTTCGTATCCATCTTTCGATTTATCTTTATGGAAAAAAACACATAAAATACAAATAAAATTATCACGTTTGCAAGTAAAAATATCCAGTTCATAATCCACCTAATTAACCTGACAAATCAATATATCTACCGAGATCAGGATCTTTAACAATTGATTTTTTCTTTTTCTCATCATCTTCGTGGTCCTCAGATGATTCATCTTTCTTATGACCACTAGTCTGTCTAGAATTAGCCTCTTGCTTATCCTCATCAACCTTAGTCGCGCCATCCCCAGAGTCCTGAGACTCTTTGACCTTTTCATCATCGGTCAAGGTCTTCTCTGCTAATTCATCACCTTTTATATCCTGATTAACTAGCAATCCATGACGTGCAGCTGCCTGCTCCTTGCCAACAACATTTGACATCTGCAAGAAATTAACCTGTAAGTCGATAGGATTTATACCCATGGCAATATTCCTTATTTTTCATTCTGTGCAAAAATTTTAATTTTCACAACTGGACCTTCCTTATAAAAAGTGACTAGTTTTATCTCATTTCGTACACGCATCTCAGCGCCACTTATATTCAGTTTAACACCAGCAAAAACCTTACCCTCGACTGCAACCTCAGCTCCAGACTTCAAGGACTCCAGATATTCCTTTATGCTATTATACTCTTCTGTAAAATTTGAGAGATCTACATTTAACTCTTCCTGCCTAGATCTTAATCGCTTCAAAGACTCTTTCTTCTCTTCGGTCAATCCACCACGATCGCTTGTCTTTAACAGGGTATTAACATTCAAACTTACATCACTTAGCTCAGAGGTAATCTGCTCGATTAAAGTCTCCAACTCCAAGTAACGCTCTCTCTTCTCAGGATCAAATCCAACCTCAACGACAGTCTCAGATCCAGCTATTGTTCCAAGAGTCTTAGACAATAATCCCTGAGTAGCACGAGTAACACCACCGACAATCGCAGCCCTCTTTCCAGAGTGACACTTCACCATGCCCTTAGCATCTACAACAGAATTAACAATTCCATCATGGACGACTACATCTAAATCTGCCTTAACATGAGCATTCTCAATAAACTTAGCAAAGATACTTCCCTTAGATTCAACAAGACCTCCATCTCGTCCGTTAATTCCCTGAGAAACCATCAAATCACCGCCAGCCTGAATATTACACTTACCTACGGTACCTGCAATTTCTATATTCTTTGTAGCCTTCACAGAAAAACCATCTTCAACACTACCCTTAACAATAACTGTTCCAAGAAAATCTATATTACCACCAGTCTTGAGACAAACATCTCCTTTAACTAGATATACAGGATCTACTGTCACCTTATTATTAAGTAAAAAGACCTGTCCATCTATTGAAGATCTAATCTCATCTCCAACAATCTCGGCATTCTCTCCAGCTTCAAAAACAATATCTTTACCAGGCTTTGCTGGAAGCATCTTTCCTAAAACTGTCGAACCGTTCTCGCCTTGAGTAAGAGGATGTTTCTTTGCAAGAATATCTCCCTCTCTAACATTCTGTATCATCTTCATATTCTTGAAATCGACTCTTCCATCAACCTCTTCTAAGGTTAGATGTTGCCTGTCTGTCTCAAACAGATACTCAACATATGCATCTGAACCATTGATAGGTAATTTACCTAATGCTGCATCGAGAGGAAAAGCATAATCTGGGGAGTCAACAAAATTCTTAATTGTTTCCTCCTGAATACCAAAAACAATTCCGTGTTGGCTCAGATAATCCAAAATAGTCTCATAAAGGACATCGTCTCCGCCGTGTCCAGGAGGAGTAAAGATCAGTGTAGCCTTCATATCTTCGCTGTCCATTGTAATATCCAACAATGTATCAGCAGGGGTATTATGAATATAAGATCCAACCTCGTGATATTTTCCATCACTATTGCGAATAAGACTCTTAACCTTATCTTTCTTAAAGCTATTAACTCCTCTCTGCAATAAGGCATCCTCAACAAGCTTCTGCTCTAGTTCTTTACCAGCACCTTTAGGCGCTTCAACCTTAAGTTTAGCGATTCCATCATTTAAGCGTATAAAAAATCTTGCATTAACATCCTCTTCGATTTGGATATCTTCCATTCCAGGAACATCAAAAGAGTCTTCAGACATAGCTGAGACCTTTTTCGAAGCAACAGATGCATATGCAATAATTAACCACTCTTTCTTACCAATACCAAGAACACCAGAATTCCCTTTCTGCAAGATCTCATAGTTAATATGCTTAATAGGAAGACCCAACTCCATTGAGGCATTATTCAAGGCATTCTCTAAGGTTGTGCCAGAGACCTGAGTCTCTTGCTTTTTCTTATCAACTTCTGCCTGTTGTTTCATAAAATTTTTTAAATCGCTTAAATCCATGATTATCCCTTATACTATCTATAATATACCATTTTTCAAATTTGTCAATTTTGAACGCAGTTTAAGTATCGATTTAGAATGAAGTTGCGAAACTCTCGACTCTGTAACCTCTAAAACCTTACCTATCTCTTTTAAGGTTAAATCTTCAAAATAATACATAACAAGAACCTGCTGAGCCTTCTCTGGAAGTTCCTTAATTGCATCGACTAAAACACGCTTAACCTCATCCTTCTCAACATTATGATCTGGATTCAAGGAGATTGGCGACTCTAAAGTATCAGAAATTGATACACTATCAGTATCATCCCCAGTATACCACATCTCATTTATCGACAATATTGTAGTTCCGCTAATCTTCATCATTGTCTTCTGAAGTTCGCGAAGATCCATACCAAGATACTCCGCAATCTCCTCATCTGTAACTGAACGACCAAGTTCTGCTTCACGAGTAGCAATAGCATCATCTACCATCTTTGATTTTTGTCTCACAGATCGAGGAACCCAATCCATAGCACGTAGCTCATCAAAGATTGCACCACGGATTCGAAGAACAGCATAGGTCTTGAACTTAACATGCTTGTTAGGTTCAAATTTTTCAATCGCATCAAATAGACCAAATACGCCGTAACCGACTAAATCATCAAAATCAATACTACTAGGCATATTCATAGCAATCTTACCAGCTACATATTTAACTAAAGGCGCATATAACTCAACAAAGTAATCACGAATTTCTATATCATTTGTCTTTCTATATTGCAACCAAAGGTCTTCTTCTGTATGATTTTCAAATTTTTCTTTTACCATTACTATTCCTCTCTATACTTTTATTTATCCTTTTTTAGTACTGTCCGGACAACCTTTGCATACTCTTCATTTGAGAAATCCGAAGCCTTAATCTCATCTGATATCTGATTTGCCAAAGATGAAGAAGATGATGACGAATAACTTGAAGAGCTAGAACCTCTAGAAGAGGAAAAACTCCCTAGCTCCTCATCAAAATCAGATTTAGACTCTCCACCTTCAATATCATCAAAACTTCCTTGAAGAGAATCAATCTCTGGAAGACTTTCTGAATGAATCACATCTGGATCATCCTCATCGCCCACAGCAAACATTCCAGGACCCGCATCAGAACTAGAAGAATCGTCTCCCTCATCTCGTCCTTTATCGTGAGGATCTGCTAAATCATCACTATCTACATCAAGAGAATCAGCTTTTCCAAAGTTTAGATCCAATTCTTGATCATCTTGAAGATCATCATCTAATATAATATTTATTCCCTCAGAAGACTCTGACGATTGATCATCCTCTTCTGCAATGAACTTCTCCCACAAAAAGATAAATCCAGCTGATGCAAAAAACATTACTACCGAATAGAACAAAGAGCGAAAGATTACTCTGCCAAAGGAGACTGGCCCAATTAATCCGACTAAAAAGAATATTACAAACGATAGTCCAACACAGATTGAAATGAGTTTTATCTTTCTTTTTATAAAATCAATTATACCTTTCACCTAACCTCTTCTTTCTCCGTTCTCTTAAATAGCTTTACCAAAAAATTAGAAAGACCACTTCCTTCCTTATATTCTACCTTCTCAAGTCTGCTGACAATCTGTCTAATACATGCAGATGCCTTACACTTTGGATCATGAAGTAGGAATGGTTTCTGCCTTGCAACAGAATCGCCTACAACAGGATCATCATATACATATCCTAAATAATCTATTTTAACATTCAAAAACTGCTGAGCAATATTGATAACACGCTCCGCAACCTTCTTTCCTTCTGTTACAGTCTTTACACGGTTAACAATTAACTTCAGACCAAGCTCTGACTTATCTACCTCAGTAGCAATTACCTTGATAATTCCATACGCATCAGTAATTGCAGTTGGTTCAGGTGTAGTCACAATAATAGCATCATCTGCCGCAGCAATAAAAGAGAGGACATTATTCGATATACCAGCTCCTGTATCGACAATTATAACATCAGCTGCTGATAATTCTGACATCTCTGAGACAAATGAATTTCTCTCATCGTCGCTCAAGTTAGCAATTTTAGAAAAGCCAGAAGCTCCAGCAATAATCTGTATTCCATACTCTGTATCGAGCAAGATATCTTTCATCTTTTTTTGTTTTCGTATTAAATGGTAAAGATTATACTTAGGAATTATACCCAAGATAACATTTACATTTGCTAATCCAAGATCTGCATCCAGGACAATAACTTTTTTACCTAAGGCTGCATAGGCAAGTGCTAAATTTATAGAGATATTAGTCTTACCAACACCACCCTTTCCACTTGAAACAGCAATAATTCTAGTGTTAACATTGCTATTTCCTTTCTTCTGCATAATTTTTCTTAATTGCTCTGCCTGATCTATCATAAACACCTGCCTTTATTCATTAAATCCTATAAGATTTATAAGAATTTTTCTTTTTGTAGATTTTTCTATATCGCGAGGAACATCCTGACCATCTGTTATGTATGAAATACCACAATCTAGTTTGTGAATTGCACTAATAACGTTACCTGCTCGAGATGTCTCATCTAACTTGGTTAAAATTATTGAGTCATATTTAAAAGGGCTAAACTGTGCAGCAATCTCAAGAAAATCAGCTGTCTTGATTCCCGAAGCAATCGTCAAATAAAGCTCTGGCTTGCTTGGGCAACCAGATAATATCTCTTGCATCTCAGCAAGTTTGCGAAAATCTTTAGGGCTCTTACCAATTGTATCTATTAAAATAATGTCATACCCTTGATCAATCAGCATCTGCTTGCGCAACTCATCAGCAGATTCGACACCAGCCACTGGAACTTCCATAATCTCACCATAAATTTCCATTTGTCGCTTTGCACCGATTCTATAATTGTCGATAGTTATAATTTTAATTTTCTTCGAATTACCTTCAAGCTTAAAATTCGCAGCCAACTTAGCAATCGTTGTAGTCTTTCCAACACCAGTAGGGCCGACAAGAACAATAACCCTGGGACCAGTCTCAAGACGAGATCGTTGCTCAGGATCTACAATTCTTATTGAATCTGATATCCACTCAAAGACCTTTGACTTTACATAAGAAAAATCATCAAGCTTCCCGACTGGAAGTTCACTCTCGATCTTCTCGCGTATAAATTTTATATAATCATATGAAAAATCATTGTCTATAAGAAGCTTCTCCAACTCCTTAAAAATTGGTTTTTCAGCAGAGACAGGCTCACTTGGCGCTGAATCCAACTTTGACTTAATCTCATTAACATTCTTCAGAATATCCTTCATCAACTTATCATTTTGAACATTGTTCAGGATCTTCTCTTTCTCTTTCTCAATACTCTTTGTTCGTGAATATTGATCAGATACAGAATTAGAGAAATAACCTTCACCCACAACCATTTCTTTTGGGAAGAGACCTAGAAAACCTTTTTTACTCTCATTCTTTATGGATAAAATTTTTGCATTTGCCCCATATTTAGACTGTATCTTGAACCTCAACTCATCGATAGTATCAGCCTCTTCTGTGAAATAGCTATACATTTAAAACCTCTTCTTCTAATTTTATTTCCCCAAGTCTATTAACCCTTACACTTGGGTCGATCTCTGGAACTGATATAATAATCAGTCCTGGAATTTCTCGCTCAGTAATAGATCTGACTAATCTACGAGTGCCCTCACTAGTCAGAATAATAGCAGGAAAACCTTGTTGACTTACAGTATACACCATATTTGTAAGTTTATTAATAAATTTTGACAAAATTCTAGGTGGAAGACCACAAGTTCTGCCAGATGTTGTCTCGATCTCCGAATCTAATATCAATCTTTCAAGCTCGGGGTCGATTGTTAAGACATTTAACATCTTATCATCAGCATATTGCTTGCAAATTTGCCGTTTTAGCCTCTGCCTCACCTTCTCTACTAAGAACTCAACATCCTTAGTTACAGTTGCATAATCTGCGATTGTCTCAAGAATAGGAACAATATTTCTGATAGAGATATTCTCCTTCAACAAAAGCTGCAACACCTTCTGAATCTCTCCAAGAGAGAGATGCTTCTTGACCTCATCTACAACAGCAGGAGCATCTTGCTTCAATGTATCAAGGATAGACATTACATCTTGTCGCCCTACCATCTCAAATGCGTGCTTCTTAATAATCTCACTCAAATGAGTAACAATAATTGATGGTCCATCCACAACAGTGTAACCCTTTCGATCTGCCTCATCTCGTTGATCTTCTAGCACCCACCTCGCAGGCAGACCAAAAGCTGGATCTACAGTCTCCTCACCAGTAACCTCTTCTGAGACAATACCTGAATTTATAGCAAGATAATAACCTGTCTTAATAAGACCTGAACCAACATCTATACCATTGATCTTGATACTATAGGCAGTTGGATCTAATCGCATATTATCAATGATTCTTATCCTCGGCACAACAAGTCCTAGCTCAAGTGCTGATTCACGCCTGACCCTGGTAATTCTATCTAACAACTCAGCACCCTGATCCTTATCGACAAGCGGAATCAATCCGTAACCAAGCTCTACAGAGATTGGATCTAATGGCACAACTGGGGACAACTCCTCAGGCTCCTTAACAACCGAAGATGCTGCCTTCTTCTCCTCTGACCTTTTCTTTTCCGTAGCCTTTGTATTAGAAATTTTATAACCCAAATAACCAGACAAAACAGTCAAAGGAGCAAGGATATACCAAGGCGCACCAGGAATAAACATAAAAACAAAGGTAAAGACTGCAATGACATAATAGACTATCGCATTCATAGTGAACTGTTTCTTGATATCCTGACCAAAGGTCTCATCAGAGATAGATCTAGTAACAATCAAACCTGTAGCAGTAGATATTAAAAGCGCAGGAAACTGAGAGACAAGACCATCACCGATTGCAAGACCCAAATAATTACTAGCTGCACCACCAAAACGTTCTCCATGAATGAGCATACCAATAACAATACCACCAATAATATTTACAGCAGTAATAAAGATACCAACCTTGACATTACCAGAGACAAACTTCGAGGCTCCATCCATAGCACCATAGAAGTCAACCTCTTTCTGAAGCTCCTTCTTCTTGCGCCTAGCATCCTCTTCTGAGATTAATCCAGAAGAAAATTCCTGGTCTATCGACATCTGCTTACCAGGCATAGCATCAAGGGTAAATCTTGCCGCAACCTCAGCAACACGTGTAGCTCCCTTTGTAATAACAAAAAATTGAACTGCTACAATTATCAAAAATATAATAAAACCAATAACCAATGATTGAGAATTCGAGATATCTGAAGAGCCACCCTTAATAACAAAATCAGCAAACATTGCAACTACTCTAGAGTCAAAATTTTCTTTACCTTCCAATATCAATCGAGTTGAACTGACATTTATCGCCAGACCAAAGACAGTCGAGACAAGTAGTACAGATGGAAATGCAGAGAAATCCAAGGCTCTATCAGAAAATAAAATTATCAATAGAATAGACAACGCTAAAAGAAAGTTTAAAATCATTGCTATGTCGAGAATCAAACCAACTGGGGGAATCAACAACATAGAAATAATGAACAATAATCCAACTGCCACAACGAAATTATTTCCATTTTCCAATAGAAGCTTTTTTAAGCTCAAATTCTTAGTATTCAAGATCTACCCCTATATCGCATATTCAGCCTTCCCTTGCAGTGTATAAATTTCTGCTAAAATTATAGAGACTACCTCATAATATTTTTCAGGAATCTCATCCCCAACCTCAAGCTCAGCATACAATGCACGTGCAAGTGGCTTATTCTCAACAATAGTAACATCATTCTGCCTAGCAATCGATTTTATACTCATTGCTAGCTCATCATGACCCTTTGCGACAAGAACTGGAGCAAACATCGAATCCTTGTTCCACTCAAGAGCAACAGCAAAGTGTGTCGGGTTAGTAATTACAACATCAGCACCAGCAACACTCTTTATCACATTTGTAGAGAGAATCTCTCGCATTCTCTCCCTCAATCTACTCTTAATAAGTGGATCTCCATCCATCATCTTCCGCTCTTCCTTAATCTCCTGCTTAGTCATCTTCAAAGACTCACGGTGCTTATGTCTCTCAAAGAAATAATCAGGAACAGAGAATGCAATCAAGGCCAAAGTTGCTTGAATCATAATCTTCAGCCCTAAACCAAGAATAACCTCAAAAGCATCTGGTAACGATAGGTTATAAAAATATATAATCGTCTCAAATTCACCCATTATATTCAAGACAGAAATTACTACAATAACAGCCACCTTAATCAGTGATTTTAAGGTATTGAACGCAGCTTCACCTGAGAAGAAGGCTTTCTTAAAAAATTTATCCAACCTCGGGATAATCTTCTTAAAATCAGGTTCAATCGGCTTTGTAGTAAAAAGAAATCCAACTTGCATGACATTTGCAATTATTGCAGAAAAAAAGCATATCGCAACAAATGGTCCGACAATCCTGACAGTAGAAAAGAACAAGACTTCCATCACATTTATATCTTTTGCTGGATTCAACACACCAACATCTTTGAAAAGCGACCTCATCATCTCAGCCATAGCATTGAACATTGATTTTCCAAAAATCCAGAGACCTAAAATCGAAAACAATAGACAGATTGCACCTACAAGATCATTCGACTTTACAACCTTTCCCTCTTCGCGCGCTTTGCGAATTTTATGTTCTGTCGGATCTTCAGTTCGACCTTCATCTTCCGCAGCAAACCACTGGAGAGTATACCCCTGTGGTAGTAATTTCAAATCTAGAGAGTCAATAATCTGTTGTTTAAGAGCAAGCTCTTTCTCATCCTGATAAATAAATAATCGCATCTTCCATCACATAATATATTTGGTCTATAAAATTAGCTATAAAACTACCCAATATTGGCAAGGCCAAGATCAGAATAAAAAATCCTACAGCAATATTTATAGGAAATCCCAACATCAATAAATTCAACTGAGGTGCTGCCTTTGCTAACAACCCCAAAGTAAGGGAGGCTAAAAAAAGCGTGCCAATTATCGGAAAGGCAATAATCAAAGCCTGACCAAAAACCTTCCCAATCGAGGTAACAAACATCTCAAAAAAAGGCTCACTACTAAAAACTATCTCAGAAGGCCTAATAACATCGAAGGATTTCACAATCCCAACGTAGAAGACCTTCACCAACCCGTTAGAGGCTAAAAATATTAACATCGCGAACAGGTTCAAAAACTGTCCTAAGATAGGCAACTCTTGCATACCAATCGGATCAAAGACACTTGCAGCAGAGAATCCCATCTGTACTGAAAACAACTCTCCAGCAACCTGAAAGACAGAAAAGAACAACTGCACAACAAAGCCTAGAGTCAAGCCAACAACAACCTCGGCAAGAAGCAACAAAATATAACTCACCACAGACTCAGGAACATAATAACCACTTGTAACCATAACAGGGAGGGCTATATATGCGCAAAAAAAAGCAATCCCAACCTTAGCTACAGCAGGAATCGCACTAGAGGACATCAATGGCAACGTAACCATTAAAGCAAACACCCTTGCCAACAAAAGCAAAAATATCTGTGAGTTTTCAACCAAGATATCCAACTAATCAACCTCCACCGTAACGCGAAATCTTTTCAAACAATATAGTTGTATAATCACCCATATTAGAAAACACCCACGGTGCTAAAAGAATCAAAACAATCATAATTGCAGCAATCTTTGGAACAAATGTCAATGTCTGCTCCTGTATTGAGGTAGTTGCCTGAAAGATAGAGATAATCAAACCAACAAATAAACCAACCATAAGTATCGGTGCTGCAATAATTAACATCTGAATGATCGCACCTCTAAACATAGCAATTGCTTCACCTTCACTCATTATCCACCTCCAAAACTTAGGACAACCTGTCTAGTAATCAAGGTCCACCCATCAACTAATACAAACAACAATAATTTAAAAGGCAATGATATCATTACCGGAGGCAACATTATCATACCCATTGACATCAAGATAGAAGAGACAACCAAGTCAATTACAATAAAAGGCAAATATATCAAAATTCCCATCCAAAATGCTATCTTCAACTCATTCAAGACAAAGGCGGGAATCAAAATATATGTAGGAATATCAGCTAAGGTCTGTGGCAACTCTTTCTTCCCGCTTAATTTCCAAAAAACCTGTAAATTCTCATGATTATTATCTAACTGCCTGAACATAAACATTCTTAAAGGCGCTTCTGCATTCTTGTAAAACTCATTCATAGTAATCTCTTCATTAGCAAGAGGCTTAAAGGCATCTTCATAGATGTCCTGAAATACTGGCCACATAACAAAAACAGTTAAAAACAGAGCAACACCAAAGACAACCTGGTTAGGTGGAACCTGCTGAAGAGACAAGGCGCGCTTAATAAAGTCAAAAACTATCGCAATTCTAAGAAAACTCGTAGTAAGAACTATTATAGATGGAGAAAGAGTAATTATCGCAATCAAAATTAATAGCTGTAAGGAAAAAGCAACTTCCCGTCCAGACTGAGGCTCTCTAACTTGCAAATCCATGAAAGGAACAAAGGTCCTATCATCATCTGTTGTAGTTGTTTGAGCATGCAATGAACTAAAAGAGATGATTACAAAAAACAATACAACGATACTTTTTTTATTCAAAAACACTCCCCCATCACTTTAATCTATTTCATATTCTTCAATTTATCTTTCTGCTTATTCAAGAAACTAAACGAACCCTTTATCTCTGTATCAGCCGAGCTTAATTTAGACTTACCCAAAGATCTCATCAGCTTATCTGAAAAAGTTTCAGATTTAGTATTCAAGGGTAACTCCTCTTTCTTAAGCTGCAAAGAGTTTACGGTCTGTTCATTATCTATCTTGGAAATAAGGTTGACATTTGTATCTGTGGAACCAACTAGAAAATATTCACTTCCAACATTAACAATATGCACAAGTCGCCCGTTAGCAAGTGTTGTCGTCGATATTAGATGAATCTCATCATTATCTTGAACAGAAGGAGAGCTAATCTTCTTCAAGATCCTCATAAACAAAACAATTATTATGACAATAAAGATAAAAATTATTATAAACTTAAAGATCTCTTTAAATCCTACTGTTCGATATTGTTCATTCCGAGGCGGATTAGGATTCTCAGGCGTTGCAGCCTCACCACTCTCTTGCGATTCTGTAGCTGACGTTGCATCATCAGTTGGAGCAACCTCGGATGCTGCTCGAGGCGGTTCACCCGCCAAATTAACTTTATAATCCGACTCATTACGAGTCGATTGAGCAAAAATAGTGAAACTTAATAGAAATAGCACAACTAAAATAGATAGTTTTCTCATCCCCTCCCCTTGAGAACTTAAACTAGTTAAAATCTAATATATTGTAGCATATTATATGAATTTGTAAAATACATTTTAAACCATATTTGAAACTCTTTCCATAGGAGAGATAATCTCAGTTACACGAACTCCAAAATTTTCATCAATAACAACAACCTCGCCCTTTGCTATCAATTTATGGTTGACTAGAATATCAACTGGCTCTCCTGCTAACTTATCAAGCTCGATAATTGTTCCTTCGCCCATGCTTAGAATATCTTTTATAAGCTTCTTAGTTCTTCCCAATTCAACAGTCATCTCCATGAAGACGTCCATCAAAAGACCTATATTTCCATATTCCTTCGAATCTCGTGTCTCATTTAAATTAGGGAATTGTACTGAATTTGCTGCCATTGAGGGACCTCCTCCAAAAAAATTAGAATCCTGCTGCTGAGATTGTTGCTGCTGGGCTGGCGCACTTATCAAACCCTTAGCAACGTCATTTGAAAAAACTTCAATAATATTTACATCTTCCAACCCGTTTATACTGCCTTGATAGATTGCCCTTACTACAGGATCTGGAATTTCAGTCAATCCTGACTTAGGATTCTTCGTAGCTGATACTGAATATGCATTTATTGATTTGCCTGTCTCATTGCTAAGCAAGGTAACAGAAGAACCTGCAATTACATTTCCAGCCTCTTCAAGAGCAGAGAGGGCTGAATCATCTAAATCAACATTATCTAGCCCCATCATCTTGCCAGCTATCAAACTTGCAACTTCTACTGATAAGATATATTTATGAGTTCCATTAACATCTCCAGAAAAGTTGGCAGAAATTACTACTACCTCTTCTGTTAGCTGATCTGTCAAGGATTGTTTGCTATTTGAGGCTAATGTTCCTAGCTTTAAGCTAACTGGTTCACTAATAAGACCTCTCAGAACCTCTGAAAGGTTTGAGCTATTCTTAGTTAATAAACCCCTTAATGACTCTATATCTTTTCCTGAGAGGTCATTTTGAGAAGTAGCTTTAGGCTGAACTTCGCTTCCTATTCCAGAATCGAAACCTCCAGACAACAAAGCATCTATTTCGTCTTGTGACAATGATCCATCACTCATCTTCATCTCCTTCAATCACTAATTCTTCATATTCTTCTTTTTTTGAATCTTCTTCGCGTGCTGTAATCTGAACTGCAAGCTTTGATCCAACAACTCCTGGACGGCACTTAAACTTAGTCTTATTTCCAATCTTTATAAGAAGATCATCCTCATATTTAACACTTGGGATTCTTATTATATCACCATTCTTTAACTCTAAAAGATCCTTAACAGTAAGTTGCATCTTTCCAAGCTCTGCAATTATATCAACTTCAATATTAGATAATCGCTCTCGCAACACATTCAAATTCTCAGTTGTCGCACCACTTCTCACAGAAGAGTACATATACTGCGCAGATAACTTTGAAATAATCGGCTCAATTGTAATGTAAGGAACACAAAGATTCATCATTCCCTCAACCTCACCAATCTTGGTCTCCAAAGTAATCAAGATTACCATCTCTGCAGGAGGTACAATCTGTGCAAACTGAGGATTTGTCTCAATATTACCTAGCCGAGGTCTCAAATCAATAACCTGTCCCCACGCCTCTCTTAAATTTCCAAGAATCTTGACAATAATACCTTCCATTACTGTCTGCTCAATATCAGTCAACTCTCTGCTAAGCTTCGAACCTTCGCCCTGACCTCCAAACAGTCTATCAATTATGGAAAAAGAGATAGATGGATCAATCTCAAGTACAGCAGATCCTTTCAATGGATCCATATTAACAACCCCTAATGTAGTTGGATTAGGAATCGATCTGATAAACTCCTCATATGTCAACTGATCAACGCTTGCAACATGGACATTCACAAGACAACGAAGCTGAGCAGATAAGGAAGTAGTAGTCAAACGCGCAAATGTCTCATGCATGATAGATACAGTACGAATTTGATCCTTCGAGAACTTATCAGGTCTCTTAAAGTCATATATTTTTATCTTTCTATGATCTGTAACTCGCGAAATATCATCAGCATCAACATCACCTGAAGAAATTGCAGATAATAACTGATCTATCTCGTCTTGTGATAAAGTATCACTCATTCCAACTCCTAATATTACATACCAAGTACATATTTGTTATCAAAGGTTATTACATCTATCTGCCCATTTCTAAGCAACTGATTCACCCTACTCTTCATCTCAGCCTTCAACTTCTGTTCATTGCTATTTGACAACTCATCCTTAGTCTTAGATGAGATAAAATTTCGAATATTATCCTTTATTAAAAAGGTCTTCTCAGTTAACTCAGTATATAACTGCTTATTGCCTTTCTCATATCCTAGCTGAACATCAACCATAACAGTATAACTTCCAGTCTTATCATCAATCTGAGTTCTTACACCCTTCAACGGCTCAGAATACCAATCATAATTCTTAGTAGAGTACTGAAACTCTTCACTCAAAGGAATTGGACTAACCTTATTCTTATTCATTACAATATTAACAACAACAGACACTCCAATAATCAAAATCATTGATAGAAGAATTAGACCAAGCCACTTAAAAATTGTTAAAACTATCGGAGGAATAAGACCTGACATCTTACGCTTTTTGCCAGCAGGGGAACTAGACTCGTCCTGCATATATTCTTCATTGTCATTTAATTGTTCATCAGCCATAATCACTCCTATTTTTTTATACTTTTATTCTATAATACTAAATAAATTGCCTGCTTGTAAAGAAAAAAAATCATCTCCACAAAAAGATTAGACAATATCACAAGTGGGCATCATCTAGTATAACAATATCAACCCTTCTATTTATCTGTCTATCCTCTTCGGTAACCTCAAGAACAGAAGGCATTGTATCAGCATAACCACAGACATAAAAATCTTTCTCATTCACTCCATACTCAATCAGATACTGCAAGACATTTACAGCTCTAGCTGTTGAAAGCTCCCAATTACTCTCCCAGATACCACCTCTAGCAACTGGAGTGGAATCAGTATGACCTTCAATACGAAATTTTCTATCAGGGAGACTACTCAAAAGCGTTGCAACCTTATTCAAGATATCTTTAGTATCTTCAATCTCAACCATAGCACTTCCTGGTTTAAAAAAATGTTTTCCTGAAAGAGAAATAACAATTCCTCTCTCATTATTCTCAACCTTAATCTTCTTAGCTTGAATTTCTGGCTGAAACTGGCTAATTGCATTTCTCAATGCCTTATTTAGCCTTGTACCACGTTCATTTGAGGGCATAGCCTCGACACGGTTACCCATCTCGACTAATTCGCCCTGCTTCTCCATTGTGTTTCCACCCTGAAGAAATCCAGCACTTATAAAGGCATTTATTATCAACCGGAGCTGACTTCCATCAACTGTCGCAGTCGTATACAGAAGAACGAAGAAAGTAAGCAAAAGCGTAGTCATATCACTAAAGGTTGTCATCCATGCTGGTGTATCGTTTCCTGATTTTTTTTCTTTCTTCTTCCTGCGTGCCATAATTTCTCCGAATTATATACTTTATTCACTTACTCTGTTGTAAGAGGTGTTCTATCCTTTGGAGGAAGAAAAGCTAACAACTTCATCTCCAACATTCGAGGATTATCACCCTGCTGAATAGAGAGAATACCCTCAATGACAACCTGCTTGACTAGCATCTCTGCCTTATCATTATTCTCAAGCTTCTTACCCATTGGAATCAATACCAAGTTAGCTAGAAGCGCTCCATACAATGTTGTGATAAGTGCGATAGACATACCAGCACCGACTCCTTCAGAAGAGCCTTCAAGTCCTGCCAACATACCAATAAGTCCAATAAGTGTTCCAATCATACCAAATGCTGGAGCAAGGAATCCAAAATCTGCAAAAAATGAAAATGCATATCCATGGCGTTCCTGCAACTGATCTATCTCATTATATAGCATATCCTTAATAATTTCAGGATCAGTTCCATCAACTGCCATCTGTATTCCCTTCTTCAAGAACTCATCATCTAGAGCATCTAAATCATCCTCAAGAGCAAGAATTCCTTCACGTCGTGCCTTCTCAGAAAAAGAGACAAGGGTCTGAATAATCTTTCGCTCATCAAACTTCTGTGTCTTAAAAGCCTTACCGAAATACTTTCCTACATTTTTCAACTTACTCAATGGAGTTGCAATCACAACAGCACCAAAAGATCCACCGACTGTAATCAATACTGATGCAAAATTTATAAATGTAGAAAAAGGTGCTCCAGAATCAAAAATTCCAAAGACGACCAAAACTAAACCAGCTACAAGACCTATAATAGTACCTAGATCCATTACCTACTCCTCATTTTTAAATGCCCCTATCAAGCTTCTATATGCAACAATCTTATCAAAGAGTTCTTGATAAGATTCCTTGACCATAATTCGCTTACCAGACAACATGACAAGCATGGTATCTGGTGTAAGCTCAATATACTCAATCTGATGGGGATTTATATATATCACTGAACTGTTTAATTTATGCAGTTCTATCATATATTACACCTTTATCGCTTTAAACTCAACAATTCTTGCAACATTTGGTCAGAAGTTGTGATAGTTCTACTGTTTGCCTGAAACCCTCTCTGCGTTACAATCATATCTGTGAACTCAGTAGCCAAATCAACATTACTCATCTCAAGTGCACCAGAGACCATTTTACCCTTTCCTGCAATACCAGAAGGTCCGATATTCGCATTTCCAGAGTTATTACTCTCTACATAGGCATTCTCACCAGCCTTCTCAAGACCACCATTGTTAACAAAGGAAGCAAGTGCTAACTGACCAAGCGCTCTCTTATTACCATTTGAAAAGTTACCAGTAATAATTCCAGACTGATCAATTGAGAAAGACTCTAGATATCCAAGACTGTAACCATCCTGATAGAATGCCTTAGTTGATGGCTTATCTGCAAACTGAGTAATTGTCTCATTTGTTGAACCAACTCTACCTAGCTCAAGAGAGAAAGTCTGCCTTGCAGGATTACCCTCTTCATCAGGGACAGAGTTAAGCAAGTTAAAACCTACCGGAATTGATAAATCACCCTCCGCCACAGTATTACCCTGCGCATCTGTATAAGATACTAGTCGACCATTATTATCAAAATTTACAAGAAATGTATTTGTAGCATTACCAGCTGCCTCATCACCTGCTACAGCACCGACCGCACCAGCATCAGCTTCAGGGTCTACAGCAACAGTAACTGCCCACTGATTTGTAACTTCTTCAGACTTTGCAAAATCTACGCGAACATTATGAACCTCACCAGTAGCATCATAGATTTTCTTAGACAAGGTCCAATCTGTATCATTTTTATTCAAGTTACACTGCAATCTCACACGTGAGGTCTCTTTTGCAGCATCTTTTCCACCTACAGGAATAAAAAGATCCTCAACATCAGAAGCTGTATTGATTACAACCTGACCATTCACCTCTCGAGCCTGCCAACCTTGAACTCTCATTCCGTTAGAAGTAGTCAAAGTACCAGTCTCATCAACAGCAAAATTTCCAGCTCTTGTGAAAAAAGTCTGATCACCTTTTTTAATTACAAAAAACCCCTCACCCATCAGTGCAACATCAGTAGTAACACCAGTAGTCTGCAAAGATCCCTGAGTGTGGATAACATCGATAGACGCAATTGTAGTTCCAAGACCAACCTGCTTAGGGTTAATTCCACCAATCTCCTCTCTTGCTCGAGAAGAACCAGATATATTCTGAGAAAGCATATCCTGAAAGTTTACTCTTCCTCGCTTAAATCCTGTTGTATTAACATTTGCAACGTTATTACCAATAACGTCCATTCTTGTCTGATGTCCTTGCAAACCACTAACACCAGCATATAAAGATCTCATCATAATAGAACCTCCTAATTCCTAATCTTAAAAACTTCAGCATAACTATAATATTGCCCATCTATTTTAACTTGAGGGTTATATTTTCCAGCAATCTCTTCGACAACGCCTGTGACTTCACTATCACCACTTAGCACAGTAACCTCTTTTCCAAGAAGATTCGGAGCACCAGCAGAATCAATAATCGAAGCCATAACAGTAAAATCTTCTGACAATTTTTCAAAATTCCCAGCCATATTCTTCATCTGTTCTAGAGATGAGAATTGTGCCATCTGTGCAATAAATTCCTTATCTTTCATAGGCTCTAAAGGATCCTGATTAGCAAGCTGAGTAATTAAAATCTTTAAAAAATCATCCTTGTCTAAATCGCCTGAGGTCTTTCTTCCAAGCCTTGCTGTCAAATCAGTGTTATGAGAGTTTACCTTCTGCGAAGTAACCTCATAATCTGAAGCAGACATTAAAGTATTTAAATAATCCAAAATAACTCCTCCATTAGATAACCATATCTATCTTTTTATAACCATCTTGATATATAGATAATCGGTCAAAACTTTCTTCAACTACACTAGTTTTAGTCTTTAATATATTATTTTCATTAAAAAAATGATTATCTCTACTTTGATGTTCTTTCTGCTGTGAATCTTCACCACCATAAGATAATTCAAAATTGCCAAAGGTAAATCCTTTCTCTTCAAAGGCTTTCTGTAATGAGAGCATATTTGACTCAAAGAGCTGGCGAACTGCTAAATTTTCAACAATTATCTTTCCTGTAATTGAGTTATCATTGAGTTGCATTGAAATTTTAACATTACCAAGATTCTCAGGGCGAAGATGAAGATTGATTTCGCCTCGATCGTTGTTCTTGAGGATGAATTTTGCCTTGGTGACAATCTCCTGCATTCCCTCAGCCTTGAGGAAATTATCGAACTTCTGGATAAAGCCTTTTTTGTCAGTTGTCGGTGAGGTATCAGCGTCGAGAATCTTCTCTAAATTAAAGACCATATCCTCTTTGGCACTTGGCTTTAACTCACGGATATCTGCCTTCTCTGAGGCTGAACCCTTTTTTATATCAAAAAAATCGCGTAGATCTGTTATTTCAATTTTCTTGTCAGCAGATTGTGTGGTTTTTTCGATTTTGATTGAATCAGCTTTAATCTCAAGATTGAGATCATTATCCTGCAAGATTGAAGTTGCCTCAACCTTAGTCTCGAGTGGGATCGGATTAGCCTGCTTGCTCTCCTCTTTGATCTTTGGAAGATCTAATTCAGAGAGTTCAATTGTCTCCTCTTTAAAGCTTAACTTCTCTTTCTCTGCCTTAGTAATCTTCTCTGGATTTGTTGAATCTTTAAGCTTCTTCTGCTCTTTCAGCGATTCAGCCTTCAAGGCAGCAATCCCTGCAGATAACTTATCAGAGTCTTCAGCTAATTTGTTAGCCTCTTTTTTCAAGCTGCCATTCTCAACAAGTTGCTCAACACTCTTTTTCAGCTTGTTAAAGTCAAATTTATCTGACTTTTTATCAAGCTTACTCTCTTTTTCAAGAGTTTCTCGAGAAGCCTCTTCAATCTCCGAGAGAGGGTTTCTGCTTTCAGCCTTACTCTCAGTTTTGTTGTCTCTCTTACTTTCTCTACTCTTTGCGTCAATCTCGTTAAGTTTTTGCTCAAAGACATTTGAAAACTCTGATTGAGGTTCAACCCTATCGTTAATTTTCTGTCCTTGACTAGCACTGTTTGACACATTTACACTTTCAATAAATGATGCTTCTATCATTTTTCCCCCATTAAAGAGGAAAATGACTAATTTACTTCACTTAGCATCTTCCTCTTAATTTGTGCAGCCCTCTCAGGTGGCAGGCTTGAAAGCCATACAGGGACAAGACTTGCTCGTTCCTCAACTAAGGCTCTCTCTTCAACCACCCTAAAGATATCAATAAGATCTCGATCATCCATCTCTAAAAAGATTGCTACAGCAGCATCAGGTACCATACTTGTAAATCTTGTAGCAAGACGATCAATTGTCTTACTTCTCTCTTCGACATTATTTTCTCTTTTCTTAATTTCAATTTCTCTTTCTTCTAAAGCTTTTTGCTCTTCTTCTATCTTTGCAAATCTCTGGTTAAGTTCTATCTCTAGTTTATTAAGCTCGGTCTCACGCAAGGCAAGCTCTTCGTCGCGAATCTTTATAACTTTTAACTGCTGCTCAAGACGTTCAGAGTCTAAGATATTAAAATCTTGTAGCTCTGAGGAGATCTCTACATCTGAGTTTGTGATTCTATTTTTCATCCCACTAACTGTCTTACGGATATCTACAATGCCCATAATATTAAACACAAAGAGCATTACTAGAACTAACGCTATGTCAACGAGAACCCAGAGAAGGATTCTCAATCCCATTTTTACTTTTCCTTTCTTCGCCATATACTCACCCCACTAATGAGATTTCAAAAAAGCTGCTCGTGTTATTGTGATATCATCAATAACCTTGATTGACTCTTTTTCATACTCTTTCTTATATATTTTATACTGTTTTTCTTTTAATTTAACATAGATATCTGTATCTTTTTTTGTTTCGATGTATTTATTTACAGCTTCTAGCCTTTTTTTATCATAAAAATCGAGCTCTGAGCTTAATTTAGAGATATCCCGGTTCAACTTCTGCCTGTACAAGTCTATTGCCTGAGCTTCAAGAAATGAAAAATCTTCTTCATAAGCTATAGTTCTGTTCTTCTTCTCTGTATCAGAGATTGCTAACTTTACCCTCTCACACTCAGCATTAACCTTTCCAAGCTCCACAAGGGCTTGATCCTGGTAGTCATTCTTCAGCTGAAGGATTGTCTCTAGCGGATATTTGAACTTTTTCATTCACTCTCCTCGCTAAATCCGAGAATGGCGAAGGCGCGCTCCTTTGTCAAATTATACTCTTCGCACTCTTCTACTTCTTGTGTTAAAAACCCATTTATATCATCTATTTTGTCGATAGCAAGATCTAGTTCTTTGTTTGACCCTTTGACATAGGCGCCTACATTGATTAGATCTTCTTTCTGTTTGTAGAGACTTATCAATTTGCGTAAATTTCCTGCAACCCGTTGCTCACCTTTGCTTGAGACCTTCGAGGTTAATCGAGACAAGGAGGAGAGAACATCGATTGCTGGATAATGATAACTATTTGCAAGATCACGAGATAACACGATGTGTCCATCAAGGATACCTCGAACTGCATCTGAGACTGGCTCATCCATATCATCACCTTCGACAAGGACTGTGTAGAATCCTGTAATTGAGCCTTTGTCCGAGGTTCCGCATCGCTCAAGCAATCCTGGCAGCAGCGCAAAGACGCTTGGGGTATACCCACGCGAAGCTGGTGGCTCTCCTGCAGCAAGACCTATCTCGCGTTGCGCCATTGCGAAGCGGGTAAGTGAATCAAACAAAAGCATTACGTTTTTTCCTTGATCTCGAAAATACTCTGCGACTGCAGTGGCTGCATATGCACCTCGGATACGAGAAAGTGGTGGAGAGTCTGACGAGGAGACAATTATCACAGATCGCTTAAGTCCCTCTTCGCCTAGATCATTCTTTATAAATTCATTAACTTCCCTGCCTCTCTCACCGATTAGGGCAATTACATTTACTTCTGCATCTGTGTTGCGGGCTATCATTCCAAGGAGGGTTGATTTTCCAACTCCACTTCCAGAAAAAATTCCCAATCTCTGCCCCTGCCCGACTGGCATAAAGAAATCTATAGCTCTAACTCCTGTGATCAATCTCTGGTCTATATCTCTACGAGAGATTACATCTGGAGGTGTATTAAAAACTGAATATCGCTGTGAGGTCAGGACTGGTGGCTTGCCGTCGATAAATTCGCAACGGCTATTTAAGACGCGGCCGAGTAATTCCTCTGAAACAGGGATATCTAATGTGCAACCAAGTGCTATGACGCTTGAGCCTGGTTCAATTCCTGAGAAATTCTCATAAGGCATTAATTTAACATAATTCTTAGAGAAACCTACGACCTCGGCTAGGACAGTTTTTTTTCCTGTAACTATCTGACAGAGCTCTCCGACCTCAGCCTGAGGGCCTTCGCTCTCTATCAAAAGACCAGAGACTTGCACGACCTTGCCCTTGAAGCGGATTGGATCGACATTATTGACTACTGAGGAGTATTTATCTATGAAATTTGAAAAAGTCTCGCCTACCAATCTATTTCTCCTGTGATATCGGAACTACATCAAGGATAGCCTTTTCCATCTGTCGTAGCTGAGACTTGATTCTAGCATCGATCTCGCCATGATCTGTCTCAATTATGCATCCACCAATATCGACTAGAGCATCTTCGACAACTGAGACATTCTTGACATTCTCAATGCTGTCGATAAACTCTTCGGCGTGTTCCTTTGTCAGCCCTAGGTCATTTGTATTTACTCGAATAACTATATTTGTCTTAGATTTAAGCTTTTTCAAGGCTGCTCGAATATTCTCGATAACAACGCCTTTCTGTGTCTCGCTTATTGTCTTTACGATCTTGCCTGTCATTTGAAGAACAAGGTCGATTATCTCTTCTTCAGTCTCCTTCAAGATTGAATTTCGTCGGTCAACAACTGCGGAGAGGATAGATTGGAGCTTGTTCAAGACTCGTGATGCATCATCTTTGCCTTTGGAAAAACCCTCTTCATAGCCCTCGTTATGGCCTTTTTCCCTGAACTCGGCGAGAAGATGGGTCTCTTTTTGATTTGCGTCGTTAAGGATACGCTCTGCTTCCTTAGTGGCTTCATCGATTGTTGAGGCTTTTTTCTCCTCTGCTTCTTTGACTAATTGGCTGGCTACGAGTTTGGCCTCTTCTAATATCTCTTCCTCATCGGATTGAGCTTTCTGGACAATCGCCTCTGCTTCGAGTCGTGATTTTTCAATTAATTGGTTCTTCTCGATCTCCCAATCTTCTTTGAATCTATCAACCTCTGCTTGAAGCTCCTCGATAGTGGGTCCTGTATATTGAACAACCTCTTCTTGCTCTTTCACCTCTTCCTTTTTGGGCTTGAAAGGGGCTTCTAAAAGAACATTATTACTCTCTAGGGTTAATTCGCCAAATTTAAATACTCTTTTTGCCATAAAAAATCCTTTATATTAACTACAGTAAGAGATCTTCCTCGCCTGATCTTGCAACAACAATCTCACCTTCATCTTCTAGTCGTCTGATAATTGCAACAATCTTCTGCTGAACTTCTTCAACATCTTTAACACGAACAGGTCCAAGATATTCCATCTCTTCTTTTAATACTTGAGCAGCACGTTTAGACATATTCTTGAAAATTTTCTCCTGAACCTCAGGATCTACTCCTCTAAGTGCCTTTGCTAACTCATTAGTCTCGACTTCGCGGACTACTCTCTGGATAGATCTATCGTCAAGCAATACAATATCTTCGAATACGAACATTCTCTTCTTGATCTCTTCGGCCAATTCTGGATCTTCTTCTTCGAGTGACTCTATAATCATCTTCTCAGTAGATCTGTCGACAAGGTTGAGGATTTCAACAATATTTTCAATACCACCTGCAGAGGTATAATCTTCACTTGAAAGGGTTGAGAGTTTCTTCTCTAAGACTCGCTCGACCTCACGCAAGACTTCTGGCGAGGTTCTGTCCATGGTTGCAATTCTCTTAGCGATATCACTTCGTGTCTCGTTGGGAAGACTTCCTAAGATTATGGAAGCCTTCTGCGGTTCAAGGTATGCAAGAATAAGTGCTATTGCCTGCGGGTGCTCCTGCTGGATAAAGTTAAGAAGGTGGGCTGGATCTGTTCGTCTGATAAAATCAAAAGGTCTGATCTGGAGAGAACTAGTAAGGCGGTTGATAATATCAGCAGCCTTCTGAGAGCCTAAGGCCTTCTCGAGCAATTCTCGTGCATAATCAATACCTCCACTTGTGATAAAGTCTTGAGCCATCATCAAATCTTTGAACTCGCTTAATACAAGATCTCTATCTTCTGGTTCAATTGTATCTAGGCGGGCTATCTCAAATGTGATTGCCTCAATCTCATCTTCTCGCAGATGTTTGAATACTTCAGAAGAGACTTCTGAACCCATTATTACAAGGAAGATTGCAGCTTTCTGCCTTCCGGTTAACTCTTTTTTATGTGCGCTTTTCTTTGCTTGTGGCTTAGCTGCCTTTTTCTGTGCAGCACCACCTGCTCCTGCTCCTGCCATTTATTACTCCTTATTCCTCAACAAGCCATGTTCTAATCAAGTGTGCAACATCTTCTGGATTCTCTCTTGCTAGACGTAGAGCATCCTCTTCAAGCTCAGCACGTGCCCTATCCTCACCGGAAAGCGTAAGGTCATGATCGCCTTGCTCAGCCTCTCTAAGAGCAGCCTCACGCATTGCTGCATGTCGCTTCGCAAGCTCTTCTTCTCGCTTCCTTCTTGCCCGCTCTTTAGCACGGATAATAGATCTGAAACCAATAATTAAGGCTAGAATTACAGAAATTATCGAAACAGAGATTAAGATACCATACATTACATTTCGACGTGTCATAAACTTCTTATCTGCAGCTGCAAACTCATCAGTTCTATCGAAAGCAATATTTGTAACCGTTACCTTATCTCCACGATTTTTATCATAACCGACTGCACTCTGAATAACAGTCTCTAATTTCTTCATCTCATCTTCAGAGACAGGAATATAATTTCTCTTAATGGAAAGAGTATCAGGATCCAAGACTGGATTTCCACCCTTCATAACCTCTTCCCACTTTCCATCAACCATAATACCGACAGTTACTCGCTTTATCTCCCAAGGGTTCTCTTGGATTTCACTATTCTGCTTACCATAATCATAGTTTGTTACATTTTCTTTTTCGTTATATTTATTATTAAGATCATTTCTGTCTTTATATCCAGCTGGGAACTGATCTTCAGTTCCAGGAGGACCTCCAGGAATAATCTGTTCACCTTCCCAATTCTTAGAGATACTCTTATCCGAAACCCTTACACCTTCCTTTATAATAGACGTATCAATAGGAGATGTAGGATCTTTAGGCTTAATTACTGTAGGTAAAATTTCATATCGTGTTGTCGACTTCTCTCTGAAATCATACTCTACATTAACATTAACAATAGAGATTCTATCCTCAGTATGTGTCATTGCTAGGGCATTGTAGATCTGATTCTGGATTCGTACCTCTTCTATATTCTTTAATTTAAGAAGCTCTTCTAATCTCTTTTGTTTCTGATCCATCTCGAGGCTATAATCGTTATTTAAAATATTTCCAGCTGAATCTAATATTGCAATCTCATTTCGTTGTATTCCTACTGCCTTCTCAACAAGAGTGACAAGACCATTAATCTTCTTTGGATTGCTAATAAAATCAGAACCAGGACTAGGAGTAATAGTAATTGAAGCACGCTTAGGATCTTGAAGCCCTTGAAAAAACTCTTTATCTGGTAACTCTAAGGTGACATATGCTTTATCAATATCATCAAGTGAGATTATGTGTTGTCGCAGATTCTCCATTATTGCCTGTTTCAGCTTAGTCTCTCTCTCAAGATCTGTAACCTGCCACTGCTTTGTATCAAAGACATCCCATGGCGAGATATCTCCAGGAATAAGATTCTCCCTGAAGAGCAAGGCTCTTGCACGGCGTGCAACTGAATCATCCTGAACAATAATAAGCCCTTCTGCAGACATCTTGTAGTCGATATTCTCTTCATCAAGCTTAGACTGAATATTAAAAAGCGCATTTTCATCCTTTATTGGGACTCCAAGCAGCTTCACTCCATCACTTCTTCCAGAAAGGCTTGCCATAACAATGATAAGAATAAAGGCAGCCGCAACTATTGCACCAGCAATAATCTTCTGTACCAATGATGTCTTATCCCAGAAACCTTTTATCTGACTAATAATTTTTTTAAACCATTCGTTCATTTCCCCTCCCAAGTATGAACAAAATTTTCACATATTTAAATATGCTAAATAGATCACCTCAAATTTGTTATTTCTTTATACGCACGAATTGCCTCATCAACAACATTCTTTGTCAATGAAACAGCCATATTTGCCTTTGCCATTGCGATTGTTACATCATGAACATCTACACTTGCAGGGTCTACAATAAATGCCTGTGACAATGCTTCACTATCATGAACTGAGTTATTTACTGTATTTAATGCCTCGGAGAGAAAGCCTGAGAAGCTCTTAGTCTCTTCAGATTGCTCTCCAATAGGGAGATGTCTTGAATTTTTACTATCTGCGGATGCAACACTGTTTATAACTGTACTACTTACTGATTTTATATCCATTTTCTACCTACCTTATCTCTAGTGCCTTCATGAACATCTGCTTTGAACCATTTATCAGGGTCAAATTCGCCTCATAGGATCTTGAAGCAGAGATCATATCAACCATCTCATTTACGATATTTACATTTGAAAGCTCAACATAACCAGCCTGTGGTCCTGTCTTAACCGCATCTGGGTGAGTTGGATCCCACTTCAGCTGAGGCTTAGTCTGAAAATCCTCTTCAATTTTGTCGACACGGACACCTTTCCCAACACCTCTATCAAGTGCTCCTGGCAAAAATGGGGTTTTATAAAATCTAAACTGCTCTTCAGGGCGAAAGATTACTCTGCTTCGCCTAAATGGCTTGCCATCCGCAGTCCTTGTCGCATCTGCATTTGCTAAATTGTTTGAAATTACATCCAATCTAGTTCTCTGTGCTGTCAAACCGCTTGATGCTATACCTATACTTGTAAAAGATCCCATAACTTCCTCCTAAATACTACTTTAATACCTTTGCTATCAGGTTAAACTGACTTGAAACTGCCCTTGTGAGCATGTCATATCTCATCTGATTCTGAAGTGCCAACATACTCTCAACTTCAATATCAACATTATTTCCATTATTATCTGTCTGACTTAAATAATCCAAATTTCTTTTAGGCTTTACATCCCTGTAATCAGGCTTAACCTCAAAAGGAATATGGCGAGAATCTGTCATCTTCGCATCGAAAGGGGCTTGTTTCTTATAATGCAATGCCTTTTTCAATTCTGTCTCAAAAGATACATCTGTCCTTTTAAAATTAGGTGTATCAGCATTTGCCATGTTATCTGTGATTACATTTCTTCTCAACTGCTCGACACTTAGCGATCTATTCAAGATATCTAAATTTCGTCCAAAGCTATTATTTAAAAACATCTAATTACCCTCCCCTTTCTTATCGTCTTTTTTATAAAAAAAATAAACTTTTTACCCTACAGAATATACCGTGAAAGATCCTTGTTCTCTGAGACACTGTCAATCTTCTCATCAACATAATCTTTAGTAATCTTTATAGTCTGCCCTTTCAGCTCATTTGCTGAGAAAGAGATCTCCTCTAGCAGCAACTCCATTATTGTGTGGAGTCTTCTTGCGCCGATATTCTCTGTCTCTGTGTTCACATACTCAGCAATTTCACTTATTCTCCTGACTGCATCATCAACAAAGTCTAGTGTAACCTCTTCTGTAGCAATCAATGCCTTGTACTGCTTAATCAGTGCATTCTGAGGCTGTGTCAGTATCATGTAAAACTCTTCTTTGTTAAGGTCATCTAGCTCTACTCTGATTGGGAATCTTCCCTGCAACTCAGGAATCAGATCTGAAGGCTTACTTATGTGAAAGGCTCCTGCTGCGATAAACAAGATATGCGAAGTGTCGATAATTCCGAATTTTGTATTAACCTTACTTCCCTCAACTATTGGGAGGATATCTCTCTGGACACCTTCGCGAGATACATCTGCACCAGAACCTTTTTCACGAACAGCAATCTTATCAATCTCGTCGATAAAGATTATTCCCATCTGCTGGACTCTCTCCTTCGCGATTTCAACTGCATTATCCTGATCTATCAACTTATCTGTCTCTTCAGCAAAGATAATCTGTCTTGCCTTGCTAATTGACATCTTTTTCTTCTTCTTTCCACCACCACCAAACATCTGAGCAATATTCCCAAACTTGAAATCCATCTCTTCGAATCCAGTACCTGAGAATACCTCAACTGAAGGAAAGCTATTTGAGGCTATGCTTAGCTCGACTTCTCTCTCTTCAAACTCTCCATCTCTGAGTTTTTTTCTAAAAAACTCTCTAGTCTGGTTCAATTCCTCTTTGTCATCTGCAAGAACTGCCTTATCATTGGGATTTGCAACAACATTAGCTGGTTTAACTGGTGGCTTACTACTTCCTGGAAGAAGCAATTCCAAAAGTGCCTCTTCGGTTCTCTTCTCTGCTGCCTCTTTGACTGTATCTTTTAACTCATATTTCACCATTGATACTGCTGTAGCCATCAGATCTCTGACCATAGACTCTACATCCCGACCGACATAACCGACTTCTGTATATTTTGTAGCCTCAACCTTCAAGAAGGGTGCTCCGCAAAGCTTTGCAAGACGTCGTGCAATCTCAGTTTTTCCTACCCCTGTAGGCCCAATCATTATTATATTCTTTGGCGCAATCTCATCTCGTAGATCTGCAGGAAGTAGCTGTCGTCGATATCTATTTCTCAAAGCAATTGCTACTGCCTTCTTCGCCTTGTTCTGTCCAATTATATATTTATCTAGCTCTTTTACTATTTCTGAAGGTGTTAGTGCATCTAAGTTGACATTATTCATTTTTAAGCTCCTCTACAATAATATTTTCATTCGTATAGATACAAATTTCTGCTGCTATCTTTAATGATTTCTCCGCAATCTCTCGTGCTGTATAATCAGATCCGTCCATGTAGGCAAGCGAAGCTGAGTAAGCAAACATTCCGCCAGATCCAATCGCGATTGAGCCTTTATCTGGCTCGACAACATCGCCTGTTCCAGAAATAAGAAGAATCTTCGATGCATCTGCAACCAGAAGCATTGCCTCTAGCTTGCGAAGCATCTTATCGGTTCGCCACTCTTTTGCTAGATCTACCGCACTTCGTGTGATATCACCTTTATACTCGCGAATTTTATCCTCAAACTTCTCAAACAGTGTAAAGGCATCAGCAGTTGCGCCAGCAAAACCTACAATAATTTTATCATCATATATCTTGCGAACCTTGCGTGCTGTTCCTTTCATTACTGTATTTCCTAGCGTTACCTGGCCATCTCCTGCCATTGCAACTGATCCGTTATGCTTAACTGCAATAATTGTTGTTCCTCTAAAACTCATAATCACCTCTTCTTCTAAACTATCTTATGCCGCCTCAATGCATGAGGGTGGGCTGATGCGTATACATCTTTCAATTTATCTATACTCATATGGGTATAGATTTGCGTTGTCGAGAGGCTTGAATGACCAAGCAACTCTTGAACGACGCGGATATCGGCTCCACGGTTGAGCAGGTGTGTCGCAAAGGAGTGCCGAAACGAGTGTGGGGAGAGCTTTTTTGCAAGCCCCGAGAGCTTGAAATATTTCTCAATTATGTAAAATGCCCCTCGCTGCGTTAATTTCTTCCCATGCTGGTTCACAAACAAGGCTCTCTCCTGAACAACCAGGCCTTGTTGTCTTCTCTCCTCGACATAGCGGTTCAATTTCTCCACTGCCTGAGGACCAAGAAAGACAAATCTTTGCTTACCGCCCTTACCTTCAATCAAAAAGCTTGAGTCTGATCTGCGAAATGAATCAATCTCAAGGCTCAATGCCTCGGAGATTCGACACCCCGTATTGTAGAGCAACTCAAGTAACAAGCTATCTCGCAACCCCCAGATATCATCTGACTCTGGCAGATCAAGAACCAGCTCAGCCTCTTTTTCAAAAAGACAATCAGGCAATTTCAACTCCTTTTTCAAAGATTTAATCTGAAAAAAAGGATTTACCTCGACTAATTTATGCTTCGACAAGTATTTATAGAATCCCTTGATGTTAGATAACAGCCTATTCACACTTGTCTTTGCATACTCCTGCCTGTTCTGCAATGCTATAAATGCTCGCGCATCACTATAGCTTACCTGCTCAAGCTCAAGCCCTTCCTTCGCTAAAAATTCCCCAAACTTATTCAGATCATTTTTTAAAGCCTTCATAGAATCTGGTGAAAAGCTCTTTATCTTCTCTGCATAATCTAAATAAGCCTTAAACTTGTTCATCATCCTCTCCTGCTATATGCAAAAAGTCGCAATCAGGATTTATACAAGCCTTATCTATTCCAAATTTCTTATCGTTTTTCTCAACCAAAAATTGACCACACTTCGGACACTTAGACTCCGAAGGTTTAAAATGTGTTATAAAATCACACTCAGGATAATTAGTACACCCGTAGAACTCTTTTCCCTTTCCACCTTGCTTCTTTCTAGCAACAATATCTCCGTCACAATTTGGACGAGGACACTTTGCAAGCGGAACACTCTTTGTGTTAAGGCACTCAGGAAATCCTGAACAAGCTAGAAAGTAACCGAACCTGCCAAGTTTTTTAACCATAGGCTTTCCGCACTTCTCACAAACCTCATCACTCTCTTCGTCAAGGACTCCTTTGATAGACTCCATAGTCTCATTGACATGGTCGACTTGCTGGCTAAATGGGCTGTAAAAATCACCTAGCATCTTATGCCAATCTAATTTTCCCTCTTCAACATCATCTAATTGCTGCTCTAATGAGGCTGTAAACTTAACATTAAGCAGATCTGGAAACTGTTCCGACAACATATTGCTTATCAACTTTCCAAGTACAGTTGGCTGAAGTTGCTTATTCTTTCGCACAACATAATATCTATCAAGGAGTACTGAGATAATTGGTGCATATGTAGATGGTCTACCAATACCATTCTCCTCAAGTGCTTTGACAATACTAGCATCAGTAAATCGTGCTGGACCTTGAGTAAAGTGCTGATCTGCAAGAAGCTCTTGAAGTGTCAAGATATCACCCTCTTTCAGTGCAGGTGCATTTGCCTCCCCTGACTTTGCTTTCAGAAGCTTCAACACTGCTTGATACCCTTTCTGCTCTAATACAGTCGAGCTACACTTAAAGATTGCACTCTTTGCCTTTATCGAGTAGGAGATTATCTTTGAGACAGAATTAGACATCTGAGAAGAGACAAAACGTTCCCAAATTATTGTGTAAAGGCGTAGCTGATCCTTATTTAAAAAGCCTTTAAGGTATTCTGGAGTATAGTTTGCCACATAAGTTGGTCTTATCGCCTCGTGCGCATCCTGTGACCGCTTTGCAACTGAGTACTGGTTCGCTTCATCTGGTAAAAATTTAGGAAAACTATCACTGATAAACTTCCTCACATCTTCGAGTGCTTGATTAGAGACACGAACAGAGTCTGTTCTCATGTATGAGATCAAACCTACGCGACTAGCACCTATCTCAATACCTTCGTATAGTTGCTGAGCAATCTGCATTGTCTTTTTCGAATTAAATCCTAATTTATTTGCCGCAACCTGCTGAAGAGTTGATGTTGTAAAAGGGGGTTTTGGCTTCGAGACCTTTTTTGTCTCTTTACGCTCAGCAACAACAAAATCTGCATCTGCAAGCTCGTTCTTGACAGCAGTAACCTCTTCTTCATTGTGAAAATTTACCTTACTATCTCCATAGCTTGCTAGTTTTGCAATGAAATTCTTTGCTGTACCATTATTCAAAGAGGCTTCTAGTGTCCAGTACTCTTCTGGAATAAAAGACTCTACCTCCTCTTCCCTATCACAGATTAATTTCAATGCTACAGATTGAACTCTTCCGGCTGATAGACCATTCTTGACCTTTTTCCACAAAAGGGGAGAAAGATTATAACCAACAAGTCTATCAAGGACTCTTCTAGCCTTCTGGGAATCTACCTTCTTGTAATCTAGCTCTATTGGATTATCGACTGCCTTGCGTATTGCATCAGGTGTAATCTCATTAAAGATTATTCGCTTAATCTCAATATCCTTTTTAGCCTTCTCTAATGTTCTGTAAATATGATAGGCAATAGCCTCTCCCTCGCGGTCATTATCCGATGCAAGTAATACTAAATTTGCACGAAGAGATTTAGATTTTATTTCTTTTAAAATTTTTGCCTTTCCTCGGACTGTTATATATTCAGGATTAAATCCATGATCAACATCTATAGCAAGTCTTGACTTTGGCAAATCAATTAGATGCCCCATTGAAGCTGTGACATGATAGCCACTTCCTAAATATTTTTCTATAGTCTTTGCCTTCGCAGGAGACTCTACAATAACCAGGGTAAACCCTTTTGACATAAAAATACCTCTTTCTAAAAAAATAAATCCTTCTGTAAATGATCCTTCAAATTTACAAAATCAACTCCCCAGTTTCTCAACACATCAAAACTGGAATTTATAGTAACAGCACCATCGCTAGCTAATTTTCTCAATCCTGCCCCAACACTTCCTGAAGAAGAGATACTTGGAACAAACACATCCCGATTCTCATCAAGTGCAAACTTCGCAGTAATCAATGCTCCAGATCGCTCAGGCGCTTGGGCAACAATCACCCCCCGCGACATCCACGCAATTATTCGGTTGCGGGCTGGAAACATATACCGTCGAACCGGTGTCTCTGGCGGATACTCACTAATTAGAGCTCCTCCCTGTTGCAAGATCCTCTCCCCGACAGCTCGATTCTCAAGAGGATAGATACTCTCAACTCCACCTGCCATCACAGCTATGGTATAGCCACCAACATCTAGGGCAGCCTTATGCGCAATAACATCGACCCCTCTTGCTAACCCTGAGACAACAGGAAAGCCTAAAGAGGCTAAACCTCCTGAGAGTTGCTCTGTCGCCCTAATCCCAAGAATATCCGGATATCTTGTTCCAACAATAGCAATTGGGGGAACACCTCTATTCTCAAGAATGCCTCTGTAATAAAGCACAAAAGGCGGATCATAACAATACTTCAATAGCTCAGGATAACCTTCATCTACATAACATACAGTCCGAATATTGTAAGAGTCAAGCAAATATTCAATATTCAAGGCTATATCTATCTTTTTCTCAAATTCATAAGGCGAAAAACCTAATAAATTTGCTCTCTTAACAAAACTACTTAGATCACTTCTATCAAAAGTTGAGAGTTTCTTATACAAAACCGACTTCTGATAACAATTTGTCTTCCTAAACAGGCTTATAGCAATCTGCAAACTCTCTCTGCTATAAGATTCATCTTTTATATACATAAATTTCCTCCTAATATATTATTAGGAAAAAATTCATTTTTACTTCATATTGATGCGCTCTATCTCTTCTAGATAACCATTTATAATATTTTTCTCTTCTTCACTATCTGTAAGACTCATAGCTTTATTCCCTTGACCAACTGCCTGACTATAATTTCCTGAAGAGAAATATGCAAAAAAGAGAAGTCTTCTATATCTGAATTCATCTGGCATCAGCGTTACAGCTGAATTCATCACAGCTACTGCCTTCTGATAATCGTTTTTTTCATAGGAATAGATAATACCTAAGGCATACAAGGCATTATGATACGAAGGTTTCATCTCTATACATTTGAGGTAGGCCTTCTCTGCTAACTCTAAATAGTATGCAGCCTTATCACTTATTTGAGATCTATCTTCTTTTATAATAAAGGCTTGATAAAGTTGTCCTGCGCAAATTCCATAGTAGTAATAAAGGTTAGCTGATTTTGGCCTAAGCTTTATCGCCTCTTCAAAATGGATTAAAGCACTCTCATAATATCCCTTATCCATAAGAAGAACGCCCAAGTATTCATGAAAAAGCTGTTGATTAGCATAATATTTCATCATCTGAGCAACATCTTCTTTCATCTTGCTGAGATTTAAATCGTTATCAAAGGCCTCTTCTAGCTGACTTGGAAAATGCTTGTTGACATAGTCTTCTGGCTGATAATCCTGGTATAATTTCTCTACTGTTCGACCTACATGAGCCTTGTTTTTATTACACGAGAAAGTAAAAAAAGCTAATATAACAAAAAAGATAATCTTTGCCTTATTCATTATTACCTCCTCGTGGATGAAAATTCCCATGCGCGGATCTAAGAGCACGTGTATCGATGTGGGTATAGATCTGCGTGGTCGAGATGTCAGAATGGCCGAGCAGTGACTGAACAGAGCGAAGATCTGCGCCTCCCTGTAGGATATGGCTTGCAAATGAGTGGCGCAATGTATGAACCTTTGAGTCGACATCTGCTAGAGCTCGATAGTTTGAGAATTTTTTCCATAGCCCCTTCCTATCAAGCCGTTTTCCACGATTATTCAGAAATAAAGCCTGAGATTCCTTGCTACTCTTTTTCGAAAGAGTTGGTCGTGATGTTCGAAGATATTCTCGCAGAAAATATACAGCCTCTTCGCCGAGGGGGACTAGCCGCTGTTTATTTCCCTTTCCAACAACACTGATAAGTCCTTCATCAAAAAATATATCAGAAACATTTAAGTTACAAGCCTCTGAAATTCGCAATCCACACGAGTAGATCAGCTCAAATGCTGCCCTATCCCTCAACCCTAGCCGATTTGAGATATCAATCTGCGAAAACAAAGCATCTACTTCATCGATGGTCAGAACTTGCGGTAATTTTCGCTTCGAAGCTGGGGTCTCTATCAGAGAGGCAGGATTTAGAGTGACGTAATTCTCTTTTAATAAGAAATTATAAAAAGATTTTATAATACTTAGAGCTTTCGCAATAGTAGGAGAATCTGCTCCATGGGTTCGTCTATTTATCAGGTAATCCTCGACCTCCTTCTCACTTATGGAGAGAAGATCTAAGCTATTTTTTTCAATAAATTCTAGTAAAAATTTCACTTCAGACAGATAAGCCATGATACTGTTATCAGATAATCTAAGTTCAGAAAAGAGATAATTATAAAAGTCATCATAAATTCTTAAATGTCTGTTATTCATTTAATCGTCTACCCTTTTTCCATGCATCCTCAAGAAAGATGGTATTGCAATATCATCCTTCAAGTTGAAGTCAGATGGTCTGACATATTCGGATTCTTCGTTATTTGTCAAAGGTCGGCCAAGCTTGTCCCACTCTTTGATATCTACAACATCATCAAGATCTTCTCGCACTGAATCTGTAGCAACAACTGTCTCCTCTTCGCTGTAGAAACCAGTAGCAACAACAGTGACACTTACCTCATTCTGCATATTTTCATTTGTTACAAGTCCAGGAATGACAATTGCTCCGCTATCTGCATTTGCTGTAATGATATTTATAATTTCTTCATAAGCAGTTAATGAAAGATCTGGTCCTCCAGAGACATTTACAAGGATTCCTTTTGCCCCTTCAATCTTGACATCGTCTAACAATGGATTATTAATCGCATTTGTGGCAGCATCTACCGCCATATTATCGCCAGTTCCATGACCAATACCCATTAATGCATCCCCGCGACCATTCATGACAGTTCGAACATCTGCAAAATCGATATTTATATATCCTGGGTGAGTTATCAAGTCGGAAATTCCTTTTACACCTTTCAATAAGACATCATCGGCCAAGCTAAAGGCATCGACGATTGAGAGATTCTTGCTATTTAGCTTCATCAAGTTCTGATTAGGAATTGTTATCAAGGTATCAACTGCATCTCGAAGTTTGACAATCCCCTGCTCCGCAAGCTCTTTTTTCTTCGGACGCTCAAAATTAAACGGCTTTGTGACAACACCCACAGTTAAGGCTCCAGAATCCTTTGCTATCTTCGCGATGACTGGCGCTGCCCCGGTTCCGGTGCCTCCGCCCATTCCAGCTGCGATAAAAATCATATCAGCGCCTTCAACAATAGATCGAATTTTTTCCTCATCTTCCTGAGCTGCCTCTTCGCCTACTACAGGATTACCACCAGCGCCCAGACCTTTAGTTCGCTTAGAACCTATCGCAATCTTGTTTGCTGCAACAGACGAGTTAAGAGCTTGGACATCAGTATTAACTGCATAAAACTCTACATTGTCAAGACCACTCTTGATCATTCTATTGACAGCATTACTACCACCGCCACCGACACCGATTACCTTAATTATTGTTGGTGATCCTACAAAATTATCACTTTCTATTACTTCTAAATTCATCTTCTCCCCCCCCAGTTATTCTATGAACTCTTTTAACCATGCGAATAAGCCACTTACTAAGTTCCCATTCTTAGTAGGCTTTGTCTTCTTATACTTAACCTGGTTTGCCCTGTTCTCTAATCCCCTAGCTGCATGCAAGGTCAAACCTATTGCAGTAGAAAATTCAGGTCCCATATACTCAGGCTTTAATCCAATTATACCATGAGGAATGCCCACACGCGATGAGATCTGAAAGACCTGGTTCGCCAATTCAGCAATTCCCTCACTCTTTGCTACTCCACCGGTGAGGACAATTCCGCCTCCAACCATCTTCACTAAATCCCTAGCTTCGAGATCTTTTTTTATCAATAAAAAAATCTCCTTCATTCTTGCCTCAATAATTTCAGCAAATTTATCTCTCGGCAAGCTGATAGAGGGACGGCCTCCAAGCTTTGGAACAATAATATCTTCATCCTCCCCGCAAAGGCTAGGATAGCAACATCCAGACGAAATTTTTAGATGTTCTGCAACATCATTTGGAGTCTTGAGCAGACAAGCAATATCTGAGGTCACAAGATCTCCACCATATGAGAAGACATTTGAGTAGTAAGGCACTTTGTTGACAAAAAGAACCGCATCAACAGTGCTACTTCCAAAATCAAGCATCAATACACCAAGCTCTCGCTCATCATCATGCAAAACTGCCTCAGCAGAGGCAAAAGAGTTCAAGATCAGATCATCTATCTTATATGATGCTCGGTTTATACAGTGGGTCAGATTCTGCTTTGCGGTTGCTGAACCTGTAACGATATGAACCTCAGCCTCAAACCTTGTACCAATCATACCAATAGCCTGCTTGATATTGTTCTGACCATCTACAATGTAATCTTGAGCCTCTACATGCAGAATCTCCCTATCCATAGGGATTACCACAGCCTTTGCAGCCTCTAGGACTCGCTCAACATCAAGTTCAGAGATAACCTTATTCTTACCAGTTACAGCAACAACGCCACGAGAATTCATCCCCTTGATGTGTGCTCCAGCAATACCAGCAGTAACATTGAATATAGAGACACCACTTTCTAATTCTGCCTCTTCTATAGCCTTCAAAATTGAATCCACAGTAGATTCAATATTAACAACTACACCATTTCTGACTCCGGAATTTTTACACTTACCCATTCCAAGGATCTCAAAGATATTATTCTCATTAAAACGTCCAACAACAGTGCAAACCTTAGTTGTACCGATGTCAAGACCCACAACAGGCACATCAACCAACAAGCGTTAACCTCCACACACATAAATAGGCTTTTGAGCCCTATAGTCAATCTCTATAATATTCTGAACCTCAACAGACTTCAAGGCATCTAAGACCCCAGTCGAAATAAGCAGAAGATCATTATCAAGAACAGAAGAGAATCTAAGAGCAACATCATATCCCTTCAAATATACAAGTAACTCAAAATCCTTTATACCCTTTTTATCGAATTTAATTTCGGATATCAACCTGTAAAGGTTAAAATTCTCACTTTTTATTCGATTAAGTTGTGTTAACACATCAATAGCAGATTTTTTTGTTACAATATCAGAATTTAGCAACTCATAGAAACCTCCAGAGAGGATTGGAAAATCCACACCAGAATCAAGTTTCTGTGGCGAGAAGAAATATCCCTCACTATCAAACAAAAAAAGATTATTGTTACCATCAATAAAGAGTGCAACAGGCTGCCTTGTAACAACTTCAACATCGATTGAACCAGGGAATTGCTTCGAGACAGAGGCCTCTTTTACATAACTTATAGACTCTATACTCTTAGAAATTTCCAGACAATCAACTTCAAAGTAGTTTAGCATAGAATTCAGATTTGCAACAGAAACAATCTCTCGTGACATATCAGCAGATTGCCCATTTACAGAGAAATTTATATTTTTTATATGAAAATGCGATGAACGAACAAGCTGAAATATCAACAATGCAAAAAGAGCAGCAAAGACAGAGAGAGTCAAGCCTGCTATAATTTTGTTCAATGTGCTATTTCTGCTTTTTCTTCTACTCCCAGCATAATCTGAAAGAGTAGAGATTCGATTATCATACATCAGAAGCTCCTCCGCTCATTTCTTATCCTATTTGCATCCTTTGAAATATTTACCAACAACCCTGCCATCAAGAAAGTCATAATCAGTGAAGTTCCTCCAGCTGAAAAAAAAGGAAGAGGAACACCTGTGGTTGGGACTAATCTTGAGACAACTGCAAGGTTTAAGAAAAATTGAAAACCCAGAAGTGAGGCAATACCAATCGCAACTAAAAATTTAAAAGGATCATCTTTTACATAATATGCAGTCTGAAATCCTTTGAACAAGAAGAGACAGAAGAGTATTATTATAAAAAATACACCAAAAAAACCCACATCCTCAGCCACAGAGGCAAAGATATAATCACTATGAAGTTCAGGAACACTGTGCTTCAATGTTCCAGCGCCAAAACCCTTTCCAAAAAATCCACCCGAAGAGATAGCCTCAATTGATCTGCGTGCTTGGTACCCATACGAGAACTCAAAGGCCTCCGGATTTAAAAATGCCTGAATTCGGAAGATCTTCTCTGGCATAATAACAGCAACAACAAAGCTAATAATAGCAAGATAAAAAATCTGTAGTCCGATAAGATGTGAGAGTCTTGCGCCTCCAGCAAAAAGAAGAACACAACCAGTAAAATAGATCAGAATACAAGAAGACAAATCATTTTGAGCCAATACTAACAGCGCAAATAGAGATAAAATTATCACATTAGGAAGAAAACCCTTCTTAAAATCTCTGTTTTTTTCACCTTTTTTACTAATCAGCCGTGAAAGATACAAAATTATAGAGAGCTTTACAAGTTCTGAGGGTTGAAAGGTTAAGTCCAAAAATGGAAAGGTAAGCCATCTTTTTCCACCCTTTCTAAGATCACCAATACCTGGAATCAGAACCAAAATGGACAAGACAAATGAAAAAATCAAAAGATACATAGCAAACTTCTCAAAAAGCTCAAAAGGCATCTTATAAATAAAAAAGCACAATATTAAAGAAATAAGAGCAAAAAGAATCTGTTTGCGAATTATTATCGAATAGTCACTAAAGATTCTCTCTGAAGAAAAATATGAAGCAGCAAAAAGAGCGCAGAGACCTAGACCTGCAATCAAAAATAAAACAATGAAAAAAATAAAATCAAAACTTGTTCTCTCCATCTTCTCTGGTCTAAAAGCTGTACTCATCTATCCCCTACTGAATCTTTAATGTCAACAAACTAAGCAGAACAAAAAGCCCACCTAGAATCCAAAATCTCACTACAACCTTAGTCTCGCTCCACCCCTTTAACTCAAAGTGATGATGTAAAGGAGCCATTCTAAAGACACGCTTCTTTGTCAACTTAAACGAAACTACCTGAATTATTACACTAAAAGCCTCCATCATGAAGACTCCACCAATAATAAACAGAAGAACCTCTTTTTTTATCATCAAACTCAAGGTTCCAATCAATCCTCCCATTGCGAGGCTGCCTGTATCGCCCATAAATATCTGCGCTGGATGGGTATTAAACCAAAGAAAACCTATACATGCTCCAACTAATGCAAGACTTGTAACTGTCAGCTCAGATGAAAATGGTAAAAATGGAATCTGCAGATAATTAGCCATATGAATATGCCCTGAAAGATAGGTCAAAGCAGCAAAGGCTACACCGACAAATATAACAAGACCAGTCGCAAGCCCATCTAGTCCATCAGTCAAATTAACTGCATTAGAGGTAAAGACCAAAAACACAACAGCAATAGGTATATAGAATATTCCGAGGTCAAATAATGCATCTTTAAAAAACGGAAAATAGAAGAGAGTCTGCTTATCATCATTGAGAAAATATAACAACAAAACAATAGTTATCGAGATTGAGAACTGCCCAATCAGCTTAAACTTAGCCTGCAATCCCTCAGAGGTCTTTCTATTTATCTTCAAATAATCATCAAGAAATCCAATAAGTCCAAAACCAGCGACACAGAGAATAATAACCCAGGTCATAGGCTCTCTGAAATCCTGCCACAATAAAATAGATATTATTATAGCAAAATTTATAAGAATTCCACCCATTGTAGGAGTTCCAGTCTTTGCTAGATGAGTCTGAGGACCATCATTTCGTATTGATTGGTCTAATCGACGACGCCTCATCAGCCGAATAAAAAAAGGGCCAGCTACAAACATAACAAAAAGAGCAGTAAAAGCAGCCAATGCAGCTCGAAAGGTTGTGTAACCAAAAAGCCGAATCAAAGCTGAGTCTGAAAATTGTTCTTGCAATCCATAATAAATTTCCTTAAACACTCCATCACCTCACACTATAATAAATAATCAGTAAGACGCTCTAACTCCATACTTCTAGAACCTTTCAGAAGTATTAAGTCGCCATCTTCGATTATCTCTTTTACCAAATCTACTAAATCTTCAAAAGACTCACACCAGTAGGCACGATTCTGAAATTCAGAACCCCTGAGAGAATCATAGGCAGCAAGCATCTCTTCTCCGAAGAAAAAAACCTCATCAATCTCTGAGTCCTTCAAAGCAAGTCCAAAATCACTATGATATGACTCAGAAGCAGCACCTAACTCCTTCATCGATCCAAATACAGCAATCTTGCGACCAGCCCAATCAACATTTTCAAAAAAACCGACACAAGCCATCATAGACTCCGGATTAGCATTATAACAATCTTCAAAAACAGTAACCTTTCCCTTTATGAAATTATTCCTATGAGAAGGGAGCGAGACCTCAGAGCAAGCACGAAGGATATCAGCATCTGCAATGCCAAATTCTCGGCAAACAACTAAAGCTGCTGCAAGATTTTTCAAATTATGGTCACCAACAAGGGGAAAATTAAAACTTTCTTGACCAACAGAGATAGTAGGGCCAAAGATTGAATCCTTATTTGTAATTTCAAACTGCGCCAAGCTTGATAGCCCAAAGGTCTTAAAACTTCCAGCCCTACCTGCAGTAATTTTCTGAAAATATTTCTCATCTTCGCCAAGGAATCCAATAGATTTTTCATCAAAAAACTTAAAAATATCTGATTTCTCACGTGCAATCACATCAGAAGAGCCGAATTTGCCTAAATGAGCCATTCCAATGTTGGTAATTATCCCAATCTGTGGATTAAAAATATCAGCAAGAAGAGCCATCTCGCCCTCTCTATCAATCCCCATCTCCAGAACAGCAACCTCATCAGATTCACGAATCCTCAATGCCATCAAAGGTAGCCCGATATCTGAATTAAAATTTCCAGAAGAAGAGAATACCTTGAATTTTGAGGAAAAAGCTAGAGCAACTAACTCTCTAGTAGTAGTCTTTCCGCTACTACCAGTAATTCCAACCCGAATCAGATTAGGAAAATTAGAAATATGAACCTTTGCAAGCAGTTGCAAGACCTCAAGAGGATTATCAACTGCAATAATTGTAACTTTTTCCTTAACTTTATTAAAAAGATCATGATCCTGAACTGCGAAATCACGGTCAACAAGAACAATACTTGCGCCATTCTCAATTGCAGGCTCCACGAACAAACTGCCTCGAGTCTTCTCCCCGTTCAGACAACAAAAAAGAAAATCAGATCCGCAGCGGCGGGAATCCACCTCAGCAGCAGTCACACCAACCTCAAGAGCTCCTGACAGCAGCTCTCCATCTGAGAGTTCGATAATTTGTCTAGCATCAAAAATAAAATCACTCATTATCAGCACCTTCAAAACTTATATATACAATATTAGAATTACTAGCAAAATTCAGCTCGTAGACCTCGCGCGAAACATTCACGACGCGATAGGGGTTTTTTGCCGATGTAATCTCTGCAACAAGCCTCTTGTTATTTTCAAAAACATCTAGCTGAATATCTTCTAACTCCTTAATCTCAGTATCAAGTAACTTATATCTAAAGGATTGTATCAAAATAACAAAAATAAAAAAAGGGAGAGTCATAGATAGAATCATAAAACTTTTTTTCATATATCTAACTCCCTTACCTTTATCGCTGCTCTGAACTTAGCACTACGAGAAGGCGGATTATCCCTACACTCCTGATCAGTCGCTAAGAGTGGCTTCTTAGTAATAATTTCGATATATGGCTGTTGGGTCTCTGGAACCTTTGCGTATTTATTCTTATTAACCTTGACCTTAGCCTCAATATCTTTAAAAAAATGTTTAACAATCCTATCCTCAAGAGAGTGAAATGTTATAACTCCAATCTTTCCCGAAGGCTTCAAAACTGAATAGGCATCCTCAAGCGCAGACTTCACCCGCTCAAGCTCACCATTAACAGCAATCCTAAGCGCCTGAAAGCTACGAGTAGCAGGATGAATATAACCATTCCTGTAGGCATGGGGCACAGAGTGATAGATAATATCAGCTAATTTCGCAGACATCTCGATAGGTTCAAGCTTTCTTGCATTGACAATAGCAGAAGCAATCCTACGGCTATACCTCTCTTCTCCATATAAATAAATCAAATTAGCCAAATCTTCCTCAGGATAAGAGTTAACAATATCATAAGCAGATATTTCGAGATTAGAATTCAACCGCATATCCAACTTTTCGTCTCGACTAAAAGAGAACCCCCTCCCAGAAGCCTTATAGTGAAAGACGCTAATACCTAAATCAAACAAAATTATATCAGGACGTTCAAGTTCAGCAGGATAATTAGCAAAAAAGCTATTATACCATGTATTATAAAAAGTTGCCCTTACACCAAATACTGACAGTCGCCTTTTAGCAATATCCATAATAGAAGAATCTGCATCAAGACAAACCAGCTTTAAATCCTGGTATTGATCTAAAAAAGCAAAAGAGTGACCTCCCTCGCCTAATGTACAATCAACCATCAAGGATCCAGCTCTATCTGGCTTTAAAATATCTAGAATCTCATTTTTCATTACTGGTAGATGAATTATATTCAAATCGTCCAAAATCAACCCCCATTCCTTGATGCTAATACATCTCCAAGCAACTCAGCAGCCTCAAGATACTGAGACTCACTCTCATCGAGATAAGAATTATACTGCTCAGGATCCCAAATTTCTATATAATTCATTATTCCAAGAATCATTGCGTTCTTTGAAAGACCAGCAGACTCTCGAAGAGGCTGAGGAATTCGAATTCTCCCAGCACTATCAATATCACACTCAACAGCAGGAGCAATAATTCTACGTTGCAAAAGTCTAGCTTTTGATTGAAATTGGGATGTTGAGCTCATAATCTCACCAACAACCTTCTCCCACTCCGCAGGGTGGTAGACCCAAAGACATTTATCCACACCACTAGTAACAATAACCTTGTCACCAGCCAATTCATTACGAATCTTTGACGGAATGAGTAATCTACCTTTTTCATCAAATGTGTTGGAATACTGTCCTGTTAGCACCAAAAACTCCCACTTTAAAGTATATTTCTACCACTTTTTCCCACTAATCTACACTTAATACTAAACTAATTATTCAAAATGTCAACAATACTCGTTTAGTTTAAAAAAAAAATATAAAAAGCGACAGAATAGTACTTAATGCGCATTAAGTACTACTATTTTTTATTGAAAAAAATCATGAAAATAACACGAAAGCGTTATTCATTTGTAGGTTAGAACAACCGATTATAAGAAGTTGTAAAAAAAAAGATGCTAACAAATGCTAGCATCTTCTATTATTGTAAGGGGGCATAGAGTATGATAAATAAGAAAAATGAGAAAAAATGCCCTTTAAGTCTTTGTAATGTAAATAAATAAGTGATGTGA
>JAFGXN010000101.1 GCA_016936615.1 Spirochaetales bacterium
CTAGTTCTGCCTTTACGGATGGAGCAGATTAAATGAGACAGAAAATACCTTTTGTATACCAATTGTATGCCAGTAATACATTTTCTTTTTACCACCAGAAGTTTCTATTTCCAGCATCAGGTGTGGTACAATAGGTACCACACCTTGCACAATAGGCTTTTTCAATTTCTCTCTTAATTTTTTTGTTTAATAACGAACAATATTTTCATCAAAACTTAAATCTTGAGCAACTACTTAAAAATCTCAAACTTTGATGATTGCCAATTAACACTATAACATCGAAAATAATTACAAAATTGATTTTAACACTAGCCAGCTAATTGCAGGGCTTGGAGATTACCGATTATAAATAAAATTATTATATCAATAAAGGAAATAATACATGGAAAAAATTAAATACCCATTCTCTTACAGAAAAGAGAAAGATACATTTTCCACTTTCGACGTCTTTAATTTTAGCTGGTTTTTCTTTATTTATAAGGATTTTTGAGCTATTTTTAAAGATAATTCTCGCAACGTAACAATGCCTTGTGCCATTGGGAGATGTAGGGGTCGGATAAAATTACAGGTTTTTGGTCTATGTAGTTCTTGTACCAGCCGATCATGCCATCCCATTCTGCGAGAAAACCTTTGTCATGTAGGGTAAAATTGACTTCTGCTAGGTTGAAGTTTGATTTTAAAGAGTTCATAAGCATTGATGTTGTAACTATATTTTCGGGGAGGTCTTTGCCGCCTCTAGCGATGGGAAAAACACAACGTGATTAAATCTCGACTCAACCCCTGGCTTATGTTCAACGAGGAAAGATTCTGGCAAGCAGGATGTTGCCTAGTAGCTGCCCCCATTGCTCTTTGACACTTTTTTTATAACTATTCGAACCTACCTGACTTTTAATTATGGCAAATTCGCCATAATTAAAATCCGTATTATGTATACTCTTCCCAAAATCCAAGATATTAAACTGTGTTCCGATTAAGAAGCCAATCTGATTTAAAAAAAATCACAGATTTATTGGGAAATTTGCCACGATATTTGACACTACAGCTACTCGAAAGTCTTGGACATTTCAAAAAAATATATATATTTCACCATACAACAACTTCCAGTTCCGGTCAATCTTTTCGCATCTCATCAAGGTCTTGTTCCTCTGAACAATGTAGATATCGAACTAAAACCTAATAGAAACTAAAAATAACGGATTAACCTAACACGACTTCTTTCTGCAAAATAATGACTACCTACAGGTGTATATCTAGTGATTTTACCACTTTCAAAATCCTGAGAAAAAAGACTATTTTTATCATAAATTTTGGATACGGTGGACGACCAATAAAAATCATTTGCGAAGTAGCCAAAACCATAAGATTTTAGTTCAATATAGATCTCGTCCAATTCTCCTATAGAAGGGACAAACCACTCAGAATATACAACATTTGACCTAATTAAAGAATAATCTTTTAATGCTCTTTCAATTGCAGAGTTCCTAACAAAAAGAGATGAATTTAATAGACCACCACCGATGTTCGCAGAATTAACGAAATAAGTATATTCGAGATTCATTCTAGCGCCATTCTTCAAGTCTTCTGGAGCACACTCAATATATCTCCAGCCATCAGAAAAAAGACCTTTATCATAAAAAACTAGACCTCCTGCAGGACCATTTTTTCTAATTACGCTAGTGCTTTTCGTAAAAACTGCAAATAGAACCTTATCATCTTCTATTTCAAAAGTATCTCCTTCTACAAAATCCGCATAGTCAGAATCTTTATCAAAACTCCAACCCAAAAAAACTTGAGAAATATTATCTCTTATAATAGGGCCAAATAACCTGTCATGTAATTTTGGAATTAAAACAACTGAATTCTCAACAAAAGATTGAGACTCAGGAACAGTCCCATAACTTGCGCCATTTAAATCATATACAACTGAATATTCTTTTATATTTTTTTCCTCAGTTTTTGTATCTACAGGACTACCATTCAAATCACAAGAAAAAACTAAAAATAATAAACTATAAAAAAAAATAATTTTTTTAAACATTTCATTTCTCCTAAAAGTAGTTTTTATAATAAATCAAAGTACTTCTATTGTCAAGAATGCAGTTCCCAATTCACCACCCTACAGCTCCTCCACTATCCGCCCCAGTGTCCCGCCGATCAGCTGCGCCCACTGCTCTTTGACTTGCAGGTAGTCGGTGATGCTGAGGTATTTGCCGGCGCGTTTGACGCTCCAGTTCCATTCTTTGCTGCTGGTGTCGAGTTGGGCGCCGACTAGGGTGGCTAGCGAGGCGAGGTATTCGGTGCCGATTGCCTTAGCGCCGAGTTGGTCGGTCTTGACGACGATGCCGTAGAACCAGACCTCGCCGGTCTCCTGAATCGAAGCGAAGTTGTAGATGTCGTCGGGGGATTTGAGATTTAGCGAGAGACGCTTGCCCCGTCCGAGTTTGGGAAAAAGGTTAAATTCTGCAGTCAGGCTGGCGATAAATTGCTGAAGTTCTGTAACCTTGCCTGCCGGGATGGAATTTTGCAATTTTTCATAAAAAACATTCTCCGAAATGGTCTGGCTAACTGCCTGCGCCTGTACCTGCTCAGCTTGCGCAACCTGCGAGTCATCAGCAAAGCGGTAGACAAGCCGCTGGATCTCCTTCGTCTTTGCAAGAATCCGCGGGGTAATAAGCAGCTCGCCGCCGAGGGGGTTCTTGTAGACAGGCAGCTCCACAAGACCAAGGGGAAAATTCAAATTGCCGTTAGCCTGAAGAAACTCCGCAAGCTCCTCCATATTCTCCCGAATCCCATCTCCAATAATCAGCAGAAGGAATCTGCCACGTCGCAAATTCCTCTCAACGCTATCTATGAAAAAAGCCTCATCAACCTCAGGATTCTCCTCCTGCATCAGCTCGAATAAAGTTTTTTCCCTAGACTTCCTACTCTTCAAACACTCAGCCTCGAAAGTCGAGTAATCCCACTTCGCCAGCTCCTTCGCATAATCAAGCACCTGCCCCACAGCCTTCCGCCGCGCCTCAGGATTGCGCCACAACTTACACTCCCCAATCGCGATAAAACCGTAAGCATTCACAAACACCAAATCCGCAGGGCCAGCCTTAGTCGCCAGCTCCCTGCAAACCGGCACCATCCCCTCAAAGACCGGCTCCAACTCCACAAAAGGCAGCACCCCCGGATTCTCAAAGCAAATCCCCTGAATCCACGCCTCATCATACTCGCGCGAACCCAGCTCCACCTTCTGCAACGAGCTAGCTTGATTGTCTTTGATTATAATTGGTAGGGTGTGTTGTTTCATTGGGGAGTCCTTGGGTTAATTGGAAAAACTAAATATCTATTCTTTTACACTTAACCTTTAAAAACTCAGAAACTTTATCAATTTCTGGATAAATAAAAGGCTTATTAATTCCTAATAATTCAAGCTCTTTCCTCATTTTTGGAATAGAACTACCTCTAAGTCTAATAGTGCGAATAGAAACAAACGGATGCTGAACCTTCTTATCGAAATTAGCAAGCTCATAATTTTCAATGATTTCAATTGGTTTTTTAAAATCTTCTGGATTTAACCCAAATAATAAGAAAGCTCCTTTCTGAGATTTAACTCTATCACTTGTAAGTTTAGGTAACACAAATTGAACTGAAAAGATATGTTTCGGATCAATAATACTATCAAATTGAGGTTTTTCATCACGTATTTCATGTAGAAGAAATTTCACACTCGGATCCTGATTAAAAAGACGAATTTTCTCATAATAGCTATTAGCAGCCTTAGCTATTTTCTCCTTAGACTTATCATTTTCTTCATTTTTCAAAGAAATCTTTGCTAAATTTGAAAGAACACTTACTGCATCAGAATCATAATATTTGACTTTCTTTTCATTAATTTCAAAAATATAAATTATTGCATCTTCATTATCTTTCTTTTTATCAAAAGCAAAGAAAACAGCACTTAACAAATCTTGACTCACATCAATAAGTCTAGTTGGAGCAGAATAATGCTGAATTCTGCTTAGTCGATCAAAAGCTGTCTTATCACCAGTAAAAAACTCATCATTGAATCTTTGACTCTCTCGATATATTTTATCTTCAGAAGACAAATAATCTCTGTAAACAGACGGGCAAAGAGCTGAATCCTTATAATCTTTTTCTTCCCCCCTGAAAACCAATAAGTGATCAGTTTTTATTTTCAAAACTGCTGAAATTAATTCGGACAACGAGCTGACAACTATAGGATTCTTAATAGAATTATTCTTATTTAACTCTTGTAACTCAGAAATATGACCAATATGAGCAGAGGCCCCTGCTAATTCATTTTTCACATGTTCCTGGAAAATATCTATCTGCGTATAAATAGAATTCAAACTTTCTTCAACAACATTCAATTTCCTAGAAATAAAATCTTTTTTTTGCCTTGACCACTTTAAATTATTACAAAAATATCTTTTTTTCATTTAATCACTCCCATTATTTAAAGATTATTCTTCTAAACCTCATCAACAGTAACCAAATTTCTGAGTAGATCTAACCTGCTAATGTTTAACCTATTATTAGATTCAGTAAAATTCAAATAATCATTACTCTGCATTTTTTCTAAAAACCTGCGCCTTTCCTGGCTAAATTCAATCTTTGCTGTTTTCTGAGAAGTCAGACGACTATAAGGATCTCCTAAATCGTTCAAGATATCACAAATTTGTTCTGCACTAAGCGAATTTATCTGCGAAGTTAAAACAATCATTTTCTGTTCTGCATCACTGAGATTACTAATAATTTTCGCTATATCTGCAATTTTAAGTTCAATTTCAGTTCCTTCTTCATCTTGATCTTCAAGAAATGAAACAATACTTTTAACAAGAGAAGAATCCGTTGTCAAAGAAGATTTATTAATCTTTTTTAAGAAGTCAACCTTAAACTTATCCTCCTTAAAATGTTTGAATAACAAGTAAAGCTCTTCTTCATTTAATTGCAGCTCTTCAAACTGTTTCCAGATAGCTTCAGCATTTTTTATAAAAAATAACTCTAATTCTGAACACTCTTCCTCATCCTCAACCTCAACCTCAACCTCATCCTCAACGTAATCTTCGTCATATAAAGTGCTCAATAAATCTAAAATATACCTATTCACAGGTAACAGATTATATAAATTCATATAAATTACACAGCTGTCATCAAAATCATCCAGATTCCCTATTTTTCTAATAAAATCCTTTACTTTCAGGTGCAAAGAAGAATTATCATCAATATATATTCTCTCTTTTTTCAGCAAATTCTTCTTATTCTCATCCGAAATAGCTTCTGATTCAAATAGATTCTCATAGTCAATTTCTTCTAGAAGGTATGAACAATCATTAAATATATCAAGAAAATCATCTATTTTACTACTCAAAAGTAAAACTAATTTCTCAGGATAATTTTCTTTAAATTCCTCTACCATCTCTTTTGTTACATTAAAACGGCCATTTGCCAGCAAGCAATCAATTTTACCTTCATTAACTTGAGACAATTCAATGTGATTATAAGAATCAAAAGAGCAAATAAGACTATCAAAAGCCCCAAGCTGAATTCTCTCGGATTTTATAATTGAGGAAGAAAGAGCAAATAACAAGTCTTCATCAGAACTCTCAATATCATATAACATATATGAAGACAATTCCCTCGAGAAATTAATATCATTCAAATTATGAACTAAAGCATCATCAAGCAAAGAGTCTTTGTATTCAAAATATTTTAAAATATTTTCCCAGCTAGCCTTTATCTTATGATTTTCAAAACATATCTCCCATAATTCTTTGTTATTAAGATCATCGATATTTTTGTAAATACAAGACTGCTTGATTATTATAGCTTTTTTCAATTCAAAGCTTAAAATCGAATTATCACACTCTTCATCTGATTCACACCAATTCAAAAGTTCCAAAATTGCATCTTCATCTTCGCTTGAATTAGACTCAATGGCTATTAGAATATCCTCAACATATTGCTCTAAATCAGCAGAAATATATTTATATAAAAAGTTGAAATCCTCATGCGTTCTAATTATCGTATAGTTTCGTTTTCCCAAATCCTCAATAACAGATTCATCATCAAACAAAATCCATGCTATATTTAAAATATTCTCGTAGGAAATCTTATAATAATTATTTTCATACACAAATTGAAAAAGCTTGTTATTCTCATCACATTTGAAAAACTCAATTTTTAAATCTAGCTCC
>JAFGXN010000102.1 GCA_016936615.1 Spirochaetales bacterium
TAATTTCATATTCATTTATATTTATAAATTCTTCTTCGAGAAGAAATCTTGTAAAATTTTTTTGTGAATTGCTATTTCTTATCATCTTGTTTATATCGATGAGGCTTTTTATGCAATCCTTTATGTAATCTCTTGTTTCAAGATCTATCAGTTGTTTTCTTACTAGGTCATTGTTGATCGAGTTCATCACAACCTTTAGCTGTCCTTCACTGGTAATCTTTGCGGTGGAGAAGAAATCTTCGATTAATTCCTTTATTGCAAGCTTTGTCTCTATCTTATCTATTACATGCTTGTGTTCTTTCTCTATGATAGTCTCTAGGCGAGTGCTAATCTGTTCATAGATGTAGCGATTCTCACAGAAATCCGGGGCTACGAAATCTAGTTCAATTCCATTCTCATCTATAAATATCTTGATTTTCCTGTCAACCTTTTCAATATGCTCCGTAATCCAGTTTGCAAGAAAGTAGTAGAGCTCAATTGGTGAAAAATGTTCCTCATGCTTAATCTTAAGAAGAATCTCTCTTATTTTTTTTTTCGCGAGATTATGTTCATGCTGATGCTCTCCAAACTCTGGATAATCGATCTGAATCATAATCTCCTCCTCTGTCTCGAAGTGATATTGGGTATACTCAACAAAGAATTTAATAGTCGGAAGCATTTGCTCGTAGCCCTTGTTTGAGTTTAGGAAGTGAACAAACTCATTTATCTGCGTTAGCAGGCGTTTATGCTGCCTATCGACTGCTTCAATTCCTATCTCGTATTTTTCAGACCATTCCATAAAGTCTCCTCATTTGATTTTAGTTCATCCCTACATTATATATAAAATCTGGCGGGATAGGCTGCTTTGTTGTTGCAAAGTTCCAATCTAATTTTAATCTATCATACTCGGTTATGTCTATAAATTCCTCTTCTAAAAGAAATCTAAGTAGGTTTTTTTTAGATTTGCTTGATTCTAGAAGCCTGTCAATGTCGATTGTCGACTTGATACACTCTTTTATAAGGTTTTTTCGCTCAAGATCTATGAGTTGCTTCTTTACTAGATCTGAATTTATCGAATTCATCACAGTCTGAAGCTCTGATTCATTAGTGATCCTAGCGGATGTAAAAAAATCAGTTACTGCTAGACGAGTTTGCCTCTCTGCTTGTATGCCAGTAATAACCTTCTTTTTTTCTTTTAATGCAATTGTTTCTAGCTTGATTGTGACCTGCTCAAATATATAATCGCTTGTATCGTAAATATCCTCGCTTGATTCAAGGAATAATTGGTTTCTTTCCATGTAATTTTTTATTCGAGAATCCCAATTTTCTATATGATCTGTGATCCAGTTGCTAAGAAAATAGTAGAGCTCAATTGCCGAGAAATGTTCATCATTCTTGAGTAGTTGAAGAATATCTCTGATCTTCTTTCGCATTAGATTGTGTGCGTTTCTGTGTTCGCCATATCCAGGATAATTAAGCTCAATCATAATTTCTTCTTCTGTCTCAAAGTGATAGTGGGTGTAGGCAACTAAAAATTTTAACGTTGGCAAAATTGCTTGATTTCCCTTATTTGAGTTTAACGAGCTTACTAATTGATTGATTTGAAAAAACATCTTTTTGTGTTGTCTATCAAGGATATTAATTCCTAGGCTGTATTCATTGCTCCATTCCATTACTCTCTCCCCCTGCATTAATCATAGGAAATTAATTTACATAAATCAATAAAGTCTAAAATATTAATTATCTCTATTTTTTGAATACTTGACTATATTTATCTATTAAATTACATTTATCTTATATTTAAGGTGGTATAGCTATGATAAAAAAAACTATTTTAATTTTTTTCCTTATTTGTTCCTTCGTATCATGTTCTAAAAAAGAGAAGGTAGAGACAAAGAGTCTTACAATTTATTGTTACGATGCCTTTGCTTCAGAGTGGGGTACTGGTCCTGCGGTTATTCCTGTTTTCGAGGAAGATTATGGGATAAAGGTCAATCTTGTTGCTTGTGGAGACTCTGTTCAGATGCTTAACAAGGTTCTTTCGGAGAAGAAACGTCCGAAGGCTGATCTGATTCTTGGATTTGACAACAGTCTATTATCTATTGTTAAAGAAAAAAAGATCTTGCAACAGTATAGATCGTCTGGTCTGGATAATGTTGATGATTCGTATATCTTTGACAAGGAAAATTTTCTTACTCCGTATAATTATGGCTTTTTTTCAATAATATATGACTCCTCTCAGATAGAAGCGCCTAAGAGTCTTGATGATCTTCTTGACGCAAAGTATGAAAAACAGCTTATTATGATAGATCCTCGAACCTCTACTGTTGGTTTGGGATTTTTGCTGTGGACTCTTCATGAGTATGAGGATAGTTGGCTAGATTATTGGGGAAAATTGTCAGGAAATATATTAACAATTTCTGATAGTTGGGATAGGGCTTATGGGCTTTTTACCTTGGGTGAGGCTCAAATGGTTCTATCATATACGACTAGCCCTGCGTATCACATCGAGTATGAGAATCAAACAAAGTATAAGGCTGCAATCTTCGAAGATGGGCATTATATTCAGATTGAGGGTGCTGGTATTGTCGCTGGTACAAAAAACCTTGATGCGGCTAAGGCCTTTATTGATTTTATGTTGTCGAATAAGTTTCAAGATCTTGTTCCATTGACAAATTTTATGTATCCAGTCTCTAAGACTGCAAACTTACCAGAATCGTTTTTGCAACTAGAGAGACCTTCTAAATTTTTTGAATTAGAATCTTCTATTATTTCAGAGAAAAATAATCAGTGGATCTCGTCTTGGAGGACTAAATTAGCAGAATAGTAGGTTTGTATCGAAAAAGAGATTTTGAGAACAGATATTGGTTGTTGATTGCATTTATAGTCCCTTTGGTCTTTTTTACAATTGCCTTTGTTGTGCCTGTATTTTCTATCTTGATTTCTGGAATTTCAAAGATTCCAGAGATTTTAGGAGATTCATATTATCGAAAGGTTCTTGGTTTCACCTACTATCAGGCTCTGCTGTCTGCTTTTTTTGCTGTTGTTTGCTCTCTCCCTGCAGCGTTTTTCTTGTATCGTTATGATTTTCGTGGCTCATCACTTTTGAAGGCCTTTGCGACTGTCCCTTTTGTTGTTCCTCCCATCATTGCGGTACTTGGATTTGTCAACTTTTTTGGAAATGCAGGGTATATCAATAAATTTTTGATTAGCCTCTTCAATCTGGAGGCTCCTCCCTTGAGATTGCTCTACTCGTTCAAGGCTATTATAGTTGTTCATGTCTTTTATAATCTGCCAGTCTCGATGAAGATCATTCTTGACCGCCTCGAGAAGACCCCCATCAATCTGTATCAAACCTCGCTGACGCTTGGTGCTAATCGATTTAAATCATTTTTTAGAATAATTGTTCCGTTTATTCTTCCATCCTTGATTTCTGCCTTTGTAATAATCTTTCTCTACTGTTTCCTTAGTTTTGCAGTAATCTATGTCCTTAGCGGTGGTCCAAGATTCTCTGTCATCGAGATCGAGGTCTTTAATTTTATAAAGAATAGTATGGATTATAGCAGTGCTGCTGCTCTATCTCTATGTGGAATGGTTCTTTGCTTTGCTACAGCAGGAATCTTGCTTGTAATTCGTAATCGGTTACGATTCAAGTTTCAAGAGTCAAAAGTAATTGAAAAGAAGAAGGCTGGAGAAATATTTAAAAAGCCTCATCTTCTTGCCTTTTTTGTTCTTTATCTTCTTTTTTACCTGTTTGTCAGTGTCGCGCCTATCCTCTCAGTTATTGTTCAATCCTTTCTCGACAAGGATGGCGGTTTCACCCTGCTTTGGTTCAAGCAGATTTTTGCTTCGAGTATGTTCTCGTCTCTTTCAAGTTCATTTCTCGTAGCTAGCCTTGTCTCGGTAATTACTAGCATAATTTCTCTTGTCTATAGTTACTATGCTCTTCGCAATGGAAGGCTAAAGTCGTGGCTCTCTCTCTTCTTCATGATGCCACTTTTTATCTCACCGTTTCTCGTAGCTGGAGGTTATCTGCTCTTTGGTTCTTCGGTTGATCTTGGTAATCCTTTTTTTCTATTGATTCTTGCCCATTGTGTCACTGCATTCCCAATCTCATTCAAGTTTATCTCAAATGGAATATTTAGTTATAATAAAAATTTAACTTTAGCCTCCTATTCTCTTGGTCGAAACTCGTTTTTTACCTTTCTTCGGGTAGAACTTCCATATATTCTTCCTGCCATCTTTTCGCAGATGGTCTTTGCATTTGCAGTTTCAGCCGGAGAGTTAAGCGCAGCCTTAATCTTTGCGAGTAATTCAAATCAGACAGTGCCAGTTCAAATATCGCGACTTTTAAGTAGTTATCGGATTGAGCTTGCTTGCGCACTTGGTTCAGTCTTAATTTTTATCTGCTTTGGGGTATTTCTTATTATTGAAATTTTAAATAAAAATGGTAAGATAGCGGAGGGGAGTTGATTATGGAAAAGGAAATACTGGTATTTGATAATGTTTCGTGTAAGTTTAAAGAATTTGAGCTTGTTATGGATTTTTCTATAGAAAAAGGGGAATTTATCACCTTTTTTGGTCACTCTGGTGCTGGAAAGACAACCGCTTTGCATCTTATCGCAGGAGTTCTTAAGCCAGATTCTGGAAAAATTTTACTTAATGGTCGGGATGTGACCTCTTTGCCACCGTGGAAGCGGAATATTGGTGTAGTCTTTCAGGATTATTCACTCTTTCCGAATATGAATGTTGGAAAAAATGTTGGATATGGTGTAAAAGATAAAAAAGAGTCTTCTCCGGTTTCTGAGTTGTTAGATTTAGTTGGTCTTAGTGGTTACCAAAAGCGTCAGATCCACTCATTGTCTGGAGGGCAGCGGCAGCGAGTAGCACTTGCTAGAGCTCTTGCGACAAATCCTGATATCCTGATTCTTGATGAACCTTTGAGTGCATTAGATGGCATTCTTCGCAAGAGTCTCTCTCAGGAAATAAGGCGTCTACATCGGGAAAATAACCTAACTACAATTTACATTACCCATGACATCAGTGAGGCATTGTCTTTTTCTGATAAGATTGCTCTTTTTTCCGAGGGCAAGATTGTCCAGTTTGACACTGCCCAAGAGATCTACAATAATCCTGTGAATTTACAGGTTGCAAAGTTGACCGGAAGTCTCTGTGAGATTGCAGATAGTAATGGTCAGACAATCTATTTTAGACCAGAAAACCTTGGAATTGGACGACGAACTGGAATGATAAACTTCAAGGCTAGACTTGCAGATTCTCTGTTCAAAGGGAGTTATTTCGAATTTGAGTGGATTCAAGAAGGAACTGAAAAGGTCTTTTCAATTCCCTCTTATTGTTTTGATCAGATGCCTCTTGGTGGCGAATTTTATCTGAAGAAATATCTGAAATTTATTTAAGCTGTTTGACTGAGAATCCATTGTGGATGTTGAATTGGATTACTTCGTGCTTTATCTCGGTTCGAGGATCTTTTTTTGCACGTTCCAGAATCAATCTACCAGCTGTCTCTCCAATAACCTTGACAGGTTGTTCTATTATTGTCAGTTCAGGTTTTATAATCTTTGATAATTCAAGATTGTCAAAACCTACAATCGATATGTCTTCTGGAATTTGAAGTCCAAGCTTGTTGATTGCCATAATTGCACCAATTGTCATATCGTAGTTTGCGACAACTAGTGCAGTCGGTCTATCTTTTTCTGATAAAATCTTCTGACTTGCTGTCATTGCTTCAGAAAAATTAAGATTGCTGTAGCCAATCTTTTTCTCATTTATCTTTATGTTATTGTCTTTGAGCGCTTGAATAAATCCTTCATGGCGCTTCCTGAGTGTATCTGCAACTTCGGCAGCTGAAATTAGCCCGATGTTAGTATGCCCTTTTTCAATTAGAATCTTTGCAGCTTCGTATCCAGCCTTAAAATTGTCAATACTTACACTGTCGAGCTCCATTCCTTCTGGCAACCTATCAATAAGAACAGTTGGAATTTGTCGAGAGATCTTTTCAATTTTATCATTGTTCTTCCCAGTTGAGGCTACAATGATTCCATCAACCATCTTATTGGCTATGAAACTTAATTTTTTATCTTCCTCTTCAGGGCTCTCTTTGTATGAGCAGATTATAGCACTATACCCTCTTGCTTGAAGGTAGTCTTCTAGGCTAGATATAATCTCCATAAAAAAGACATGCTTAAAGCTTGGCACAAGAACTCCAATAGTATAGCTCTTCCTTGTCTTTAGACCTCTAGCAATCTCATTTCTTCTATAGCCGAGAGTCTCAATTGATTTCTCTATTCTCTCTTTGTTAATATCTTTTACTTTAATACCATCAAGGTATTTTGACACGGTAGCAATTGACACACCTGCCATCTTTGCTACCTCTCTCATCGTTATATCTTTATCAAACATATTACATCCCTTAAAGGCATTTTACCCTATTTTCTGTATTTTGTCATAGTATATTAAATTGAAAAATTAATATTGACATATTTTTATCTAAATATTATCATGAAACTATAGAGAAATGCTAGGGGAGCTTGTAAAAGCTGAGAAGGCAAACGCCTGACCCTTTGAACCTGATCCAGGTAATACTGGCGTAGGGAGTGCATTTACAAGATTACAATAGAATTCTAAGATAATTGTATATATTGTGAAGACGCATCCTACGGGGTGCGTTTTTTTTATTGCAAAAAAATAGTCGTGGAGGTTTTATGATTGTTTTTAATGGAAAAGAGCAAGATGTTGAGCCAGGAATAAAGAGTCTTAGTGACTTTGTGCGAGTAACTAAGGTCGAAGAGGAGGGGCTAGTAGTCCTGCTTGATGAGGTAGTTATTAAGAGAGAAAAATGGGATAGCACTGAGATCAAGGATGGTATGGCTATCGAATTTATAAATTTTGTTTCAGGAGGATGATTATGAGTGATGTATTGAAATTAGGTGGTGTTGAGTTTACAAACAGGTTGTTTACAGGGACTGGAAAATTCTCATCTAAGGCTATGATTCCGAAGATGCTTGAGGCTAGTGGTTCTCAGATGATTACTGTTGCGCTTCGGCGTGTAGATGTGAAGAGTGCGAGTGAGAATATATTAAAATATATACCAAAGAGTGTAGTGTTATTGCCAAATACTTCTGGTGCAAGGAATGCTGTAGAGGCTGTTAAGATTGCAATGATTGCCAGAGAGGCTGGTTGCGGGAATTTCATAAAGATTGAGATTATAAATGATCAGAAATACCTTTTCCCTGATAATTTTGAGACTATTAAGGCTACTGAGATTCTTGCAAAAGAGGGTTTTCATGTATTGCCATATATGATGCCTGATTTGATTGCTACAAAGCGTCTTGAAGATGCTGGAGCTGCTGCGATTATGCCACTTGGTGCGCCAATAGGGACAAATAGAGGCCTTGAAACTCGGCCGATGCTTGAGATCCTTATCGAAAATTCAATACTCCCTGTTGTTGTCGATGCTGGTATTGGGCGACCTTCTCAGGCTGCGGATGCTATGGAGATGGGCGCTGCTGCAGTTCTTGTTAACACTGCAATCTCGGCTGCGGATAATCCTGTGCTTATGGGAGAGGCTTTCTCAATGGCGGTAAAGGCTGGACGTGCTGCTTACTTAGCAAAAATGGCTGAGGAGAAACGCTTTGCGCAGGCTTCTTCTCCGCTCGAAGGTTACTTGTGGAATTGATGAGGTAGATTATGTATTTTTCCAAGATTGTTGATAGATATCTGGAGATGGATTTTGAGAAATTATTTGCAGAGGTTTCAAGTGCTGACGTAGCAGCTACCCTTGCAAAGATTGGGAAAAGCCGCCTTGAACAGCGGGATTTGCTTAATCTATTGTCGCCAGCTTCGGATGAGTTCTTTAGTCAGATAGCTTCTGCTTCAATGAGAATGACAAAACAGTATTTTGGTAATGCAATGTCATTGTATATGCCGATCTATATCTCGAATTTTTGTCAAAATCGATGTTTGTATTGTGGTTTTAACCATGAGAATAAGATTATTCGTAAACATTTGAGTCTTGATGAGATTGAAGAGGAGGCAAGAGAAATTTCTAAGACAGAGGTTAAACATATTTTGTTGCTGACAGGTGAGGCTCCGAAGCTAGCAAGTTATGAGTATGTGAGAGATTCTGTGGAAATTTTAAAACGTCACTTCGAATCTGTCTCTGTCGAGGTCTATCCTATGTCGGTGGCGCAATATTCAGGGTTAAAACGTGCGGGTGTGGATGGTGTTACTGTCTATCAGGAGTGTTACGATAAGGAAGTATATTCGCGTATGCATCCCTCAGGACCTAAGCGGGATTATGATTTCAGGATAGATACTCCAGATCGGGCTGCTGAGGCAAACATGCGATGGGTCAGCACTGGTCCGCTCTACGGTCTTGCAGATCCGCTCAAAGAGGCCTTTATTAGCGGAGTTCATTCTCGTTATCTCATTGACAAGTATCTGGATACTGAGTTCTCTGTATCGGTTCCACGGCTTAATCCAGCCGAGGGGTGTATCGATACTGGCTATAAGATGGAGAATCGGCTTTTCTTCAAGGTAATATTTGCTATGAGGCTGTACAATCCACGGATTGGAATAAATTTATCGACGCGAGAGTCGGCTGGGATTCGTGATTCCTTGCTTGGTCTTGGCATAACTCGTTTATCAGCTGGTTCAAAGACTGATGTCGGCGGTTACCAGTCAAAAGATAAATCGACAGCCCAGTTTGAGATCTCTGACAGCAGAAGCGTTGCCGAGGTTATGGAGATGATGAAGAGCAGGGGCTTTCAACCAGTTCACAAGGATTGGGATCTGCTTGTCGAGGAAGAGTTTTGTATATGAGCAAAAAAATTGGAATTGCTGGTTGCGGCGGGATTGGTTCTAATGTGGCTCTCAATCTGGTTCGTCGTGGCTACACTGATTTTGTGCTGGCTGACTTTGATAAGATCGAAGAGTCAAATCTGAATCGTCAATTTTTCTTCAAGGATCAGATCGGAAGCTCGAAGGTGATGACCCTCAAGGCGAATCTTCTTCGGATAAATCCTGAGCTGAATATTGAAACCCACGATGTGAGGCTTGAACCTGGGAATATCAGAGAAATCTTTGGTGGCTGCGAAATTATTGTCGAAGGGCTTGATCAGCGAGAGACAAAGTCAATGTTTTTTGAAAATATTATGGGTCTGCACGGTTTAGCCGCATATGTCGGGGCTTCTGGGATAGCTGGCAATAATCCTGAATTAGTCTCAATTAAGAGATTAAACGCAAAATGCTATATTTGTGGGGATTTTGTTTCGGATATTGAAGATTATGAGGTTACAAGTGCAAAGGTCGTTACAGTCGCAGCGTTTATGGCTTCGGTTGTGGATAGATTTTGTGTTGGAGGGCTAGATGGAGTTGTGTAATAAAAAAGTTTATCGGATTATCGATGCTAATATGAACAGAATTAGTGAGGGTCTTCGGGTAATTGAAGATATTTGCCGCTTTGGATTTGATGCTAAGGATTTACAGGGCGAGTTGCGGAGTTTGAGGCATTCAGTCCGGGGGCTTTTTGCAGGGCGAGATAATCTTCTGATTTGTGCGAGAGATTCTGAGCGGGATATTGGCAGGGTTACAAGCAGTCAGTCGACTCTTGACCTGAAGGCGGATTATCAATCTGTAATTCTTGCTAATTTCAGACGGGCAGAGGAGTCTTTCCGAGTCATCGAGGAGTTGTTCAAGGCTGGGGCTGAGTATCAGCTTGGTAAGTCTGTGGAGGAATTCAGGTTTCAGCTTTATATAATAGAAAAAAAGATCTGGCTTAAGTTTTTCTGTGAAGATATGAATCGGCGAAAATTGCCTAAGGGGCTTTACGGGATTACAGCGGAGAATTTCTCAAATGGGCGAAGTAATTATGACTGCGTGAAGCAGATGCTCGAAGCTGGTGTGGAGATTGTTCAGTACAGAGAGAAGTATAAATCGAAGAGGGAGAAGTTTGAGGAGGCATTGCAGCTTCGAGCCTTGACTGCGGAGTATGGGGCAGTTTTTATAGTAAATGACGATGTTGATATTGCTATTGCGGTCGGGGCTGATGGTGTGCACATCGGGCAGGATGATATGCCGGCTAGCGAGGTTCGCAGGCTTGTCGGAGATTGTATGCTGATTGGACTCTCTACCCATAGTCCACAGCAGGCAAGAGAGGCTTGTAGTCTCGATATAGATTATATCGGGGTTGGTCCAATTTTTTCCACAAAGACAAAAGATAATGTCTGTGATCCAGTAGGATTAGAGTATTTGGATTATGTGGTGGAGAATTTGGATATCGAGTATGTCGCGATTGGCGGAATTAAGCTGCATAACTTGGATAGCGTCCTTGATAGAGGTGCAGATCGGGTCTGTCTAGTAACAGAGATTGTTGGAGCTGATGATATTCAGGGAATGGTAAGAGATATAAATGAAAAAATAAATAAGGATAGGGGGCTGTAGATGTCATATACAACACAAATGGATGCTGCAAAAAAGGGAATTTTAACTGCGCAGATGAAGGATGTTCTTGCGAATGAGGCTATTTCGCAGGATGTACTTTTTGAGAGATTGGCTAAGGGGACAATTGCTATTCCGGCAAATAAAAATCATAAGAGTTTGTTCGGCTTTGGTGTCGGACTTGGGCTTCGGACTAAGGTTAATGTTAATCTTGGTGTTTCTGAGGATTGTTGTGATCCTGAGAAAGAGTATGAAAAGGCGGTTGAGGCTGTCCGGATGAAGGCTGATGCGATTATGGATTTGAGCACCTTCGGAAAGACTAAGGAGTTCAGGAGGCGGCTTGTTGCGGATTGTAATGTCATGCTTGGGACTGTTCCGATGTATGATGCAGTTGCAAAGTATGGAAAAAATATTAAGGCTATGACAAAGGATGATTTGTTCAATGTTGTGGAAGAGCATTGCGAGGATGGGATAGATTTTATCACAGTTCACGCTGGATTGAATCGTGTAGCAGCTGAGCGGGTTGATAGAAATCCGAGAAAGACAGGTATTGTAAGCCGCGGTGGATCTATTCTGTATGAGTGGATGAAGCTGAACGACAGAGAGAATCCATTTTATGAAGATTATGACAGATTGCTTGAGATTTGTAAGAGATATGACGTTACTTTGAGTCTTGGCGACGGTCTTCGACCTGGAAGTTTGAAGGATGCGACAGATGCACCACAGATTCAGGAGATGATCTTTCTTGGGGAGCTGACTAAGGCTGCGTGGGCTGAGAATGTTCAGGTTATGATTGAGGGTCCAGGTCATGTTCCTTTGAATGAGATTGTTGCAAATATGCAGCTTGAGAAGAAGCTTTGTCATGGTGCACCGTTCTATGTTCTTGGCCCGTTGGTGACTGATGTCGCACCCGGATATGACCATATAACTAGTGCAATAGGCGGAGCTATCGCAGCTTCGAGCGGGGCAGATTTCTTGTGTTATGTGACTCCGGCTGAGCATTTGCGATTGCCTGATTTGCAGGATATGAGGGATGGGCTTGTTGCTACACGGATTGCTGCTCATGCCGGAGATATTGCGAAGGGGATTCCGGGGGCGATAGAGTGGGACCACAAGATGAGTGATGCACGGGGCAAGCTTCAGTGGGCAAATATGCTTAACACGGCGATGGATCCGGATAAGGCTATCGCATACAGGAAGTCGTCGATGCCGTCGTTAGATGAACATGTCTGTACAATGTGCGGAGATTTATGTCCAATACGTCGAACCAGCGCTAAAGATTTAGTAGCTCAAGAAGGCTAGAACTCTTTTATAAGGTTTTTTTGATAAAAAAAACTATCGTATTTTCGAATTGTATAGTAATATATACTTGGAAAATTTAAATGGAGGATTATTATGAAGCAAAAGATCTCGCTTCTTTTATTGATAATAGCTTTATTAGCGATTTCTTGTTCGACTCGTAGAGATTACGGAAATGATGAGTTTATGACAAATCTTGTTGGAGAGACTTCGCAACAGAAGTGTGAACGAATGCAGTGGTGGCAGGATGCTAAGCTTGGGGCTTTTTTTGAGTGGGGGCTTTTCTCTTCTCTAGGAGGAAGTTATCAGGGATATACAGCAAATTATGCTGCATGGATACTGCAATTGACTGGAATGGAACCTGAGGTTTATGAGAGTTATGCCTCTAAGTTTAATCCTGAGAAATTGGTTGAGAATCCTTTTCTTAATAATCTTTATGCTGCAGGATTCAGGTATGTTATATTTACAGCAAAACATCATGATGGGTTTAGTTTGTATGATACAAAATACTCCGATTATAATATCGTAAAAGCAACACCATATGGTAAAGATGTTCTGCGAGAGTTGATGAATATTGCAAAAAAGCAGAATTTAAAGACAGGTGTTTACTATTCTATTTTAGATTGGAATCATCCTACTCAAGCAACATTCAATGCTGAGGGGAAGAAGCTTCCAGTAAAAGGTAATACTAAATTCGCAACTCCAGAAGCAAAGGTTGAGTATATAAATTATATGAAGAACCAGCTTACAGAGCTTGTTGTTAATTATGATCCAGATATTGTTTGGTTTGATGGAGATACCCCAGATTGGTGGACTCCTGAAGATGGGCTTGAAGTCTTGATGGCATTAAGGTTGTTGAAGCCATCTATTATCGTTAATGATAGAATTGGATTGAGACGTGATGTTGATGGGGATTTTCAGACAATTGCAAGAAATGCCTCTTGGAAAGAGAAACGAAATATTTCGCGAAATTGGGAGCTGTATATCTCTTTAGATGATACTTGGGGTTACAACAGAGAATGGAGTCTTATGAGGAAGTCTTCTCAGGATGTTGTAAAAAGATTGATAGATACTGTGAGCCTTGGTGGTAACATCCTTCTTAATATTGGACCTGATATGAGAGGAGAAGTAAAAGAAGAAGAAATTCAGACTGCTCAAGAGGTTGGTACTTGGATAAATAAGAATAAGGTTGCAATTTATGGGACCTATCCAGTTAAAGACAAGAATGCTTTCTGGGGAAGATATACTCAAGATACAAACAATTATTATTATCATATCTTTACAAAGCCTTTTTTCTCCACAATAAGTTTCTCTGTGAAGAAGTTTCCTGATGGATTCAAAAATGCTTACTTCCTTGAGGATGAGAATAAGACACCGCTCGAGATCAAGCTAGATGAGAAAGGTCGTAACTATGTTATTGATGTCTCAGAGAATATGCCTGATTCTATCCTTCCTGTTTTGGTTCTAGAAAAGACAGAAGAGGATGTAAAAAACTGCGTTTTATCAATAAATTAATTAAATTATAGCCTATTCTATGCAACAAAAAACTTGTTGCATAGAATATCTCGTGTTATAATTTTTTTAAATCAGTTTAATCATATACAAATATCTAAAATACTGAAACACATTTCATAGGAGGTTGCTTTGTCAATCAAAAAAAAATTAGGAAGTATTGTTATATCTTTAGCAATGATTAGTATTTTTTCATGTGTCAACTTAGATGCTGGTGCTGTTCAAAAGAATAGTGAGAGAGAATTAGCTCTAATTGATAAATTACATGAGATCGCCGACCCATCTCTATCTCCTGAGCAGAGAGCAGATTTAGTGATATCTAAGATGTCTTTAGAAGATAGGATTCGGATTATTGGTGGATACCAGAGATTTTATATCAAAGGTTTTGCAGAGTATGGTCTTCGAGATGTCGAGATGGCTGATGCAACTATGGGACTTAGAAATCATGGTAGAGTGACAGCTTTCCCAATGGCAATTGTCATGGCATCAACTTGGAACAGGGACTTGATCTTTCAGACAGGTAACACTGTTGCAAAAGAGTGTAGAGCTAAGGGAGTTGATGTTCTTCTTGGACCAGGTGTCAATATTTATAGAGTTCCAAATAATGGAAGAAACTATGAGTATTTTGGTGAAGATCCATATTTAGCAGCACAGCTTTCTGGTGAATATATCAAGGGAATTCAGGATCTTGGTATTATGGCAGTTGTTAAGCACTTTGTTGCTGATAATTCAGACTTTGATAGACATAGAATGAGTTCTGATGTAGATGAGAGAACGCTAAACGAAATTTATTATCCAGCTTTCAAAAATGCTGTTCAGAATGCTGGTGTAAAATCAGTTATGACAGCTTATAATCCTGTAAATGGGGTTTCTGCAAGTGAGAACACTCAGATAATTGGAACTTTAAACAATAAATGGGGCTTCAAAGGTATTGTAATGGCAGACTGGGAATCAGTCTATAATGCTTATGAGCCATTTGTAGCTGGACTTGATTTAGAGATGCCAGGACCAAGGTTTTTTAATGCAAAAAATTTAATTCCTCTGCTAGAAGAGGGTAAGATTACTGAAGAGCAATTGAACAATAAAGTGAAGAGAATCCTCTCTACATGTTTCTCTTTAGGGATCTATGATAGACCAGCAGTTGATTCAAATTTTGCTGCTCACTCTGATGAGAATAGAGCGGTTGCAATGAAGGTTGCTCATGAGGGAATTATCCTCTTGAAGAATAAAGATAATATCTTGCCGGTTACAGAGAAGGTTAAGAAGATTGCTATTGTTGGTCCTAGAGCTAAGAATACTCCTTCTACTGGGTTTGGTGCTGGTATGGTTACTGTTCCTGAGGATGCAAAGGTTGATTTCTATACTGGAATTAAGGCTGCGGCTGGCGAAGGTGTAGATGTCCGAAAGGTTGGAGCGTCAAGCAAGTTTGCGCGCGAAGCTGATGTGGTCTTTGTATGTGTTGGTTTTTCAGGATGGCTTGAGATGGAGAGTATGGATAGAGATTGGGAGATGCCTTCTTCTCATGTCAGAACAATTAAGAGAGCTGCAAAGAATAATCCAAATACTGTAGTCTTGATCACTGCTGGTGGTGGAGTAGAGACAGAGTCTTGGATAAATGATGTAGCTGGTGTTGTTCATACTTTTTACCTTGGGGAGCCTAGAGGTACAGCAATTGCAGATATTATCTACGGAGATGTTAATCCTTCTGGAAAGCTACCATATACAATGGTTAAGAGATATGAGGATCTTCCTGCTTCTGAGTACTATTTACCAGAAGGCAAGAAGTTGTTTAGATTCCCTCGACTTGCCTTGAATGGAAGCAAGGTCTTGAGAAAGATTTGGCATGTAGAATATAAAGAAGGAATTTATCTTGGCTACAGACATCACGATACATTTAATGTAGCGCCACAGTTCGAGTTTGGATTTGGTTTGTCATACACAACTTTTGACATAAAAAATGCAAAATTATCTGCGACTGAGATCTCAGGCGATCAGTCAATTACAGTAACTGTTGATGTAACAAATACTGGCGATCGAGCAGGTTCTGAGGTTGTTCAGTTGTATGTTGCTGACAAGGAGTCTTCGTTAGATCGTCCAGCTCAGGAGCTAAAGAACTTTGAAAAAGTTTTCTTAGAGCCAGGTGAGACTAAGAGCGTCACTATGACAATTAGCAAGGATGCATTAAGCTATTTTGATCCTGCTGTTGATTCATGGGTAGCTGAGTCAGGTGAGTTTGAGATTCGACTAGGAAATTCATCACGAAATATCAGTCAGACTTTGACTTTTAACTACAAAAAATAAAAAATATTTAGGGCTAGCATTAAGTTGCTAGCCTTTTTTTTGTAAGATATTGTATAATGAAAAAATGAATGATAAATGTAACACAATCATAGTCCATCAGGAGATTGTTGATAAAGTCTTAGCGACGACTCCGCCTCAAGAGACCCTTTATGAGCTAGCAGATTTCTTCAAGGTGCTAGGAGATTCGACTCGGATGAAAATCTTGTATGCTTTGTTGATCTCTGAGATGTGCGTCTGCGACTTGTCAATTGTTACAGAAATCTCCCAATCTGCGGTCTCTCATCAGCTAAAGGTCTTACGACAAGCCAGGCTTGTGAAGTTCCGACGCGAAGGCAAATCTGTCTTTTATAGCCTCAATGATGAACATGTTAAGCAAATTCTATCCATGGGTAAGGAACATATCGAAGAAAAATAAGAAAATTTCATTTTAACGAAAAAAAGACTTGCGCAAAGAAGGAATAAGTCTTATATTATCATATGAACAGGTGTTCATATGATAATATAAGGAGCGGTTATGTCAACAGACAGAGTATTGTATATAGATGGATTAAAATGCGCGAGTTGTGCTGGAAAGATTGAGAAGGCAACTGGGAAATTAGCTGGTGTGGAGTCTGCATCGCTTAATTTTACGCGGGGGACTATCTCTGTGAAATCAACTCATTCTGCGAAGAACCTTGTTAAGATGGTTCAGAAGGTTGCAGACTCACTTGAGCCAGGGATAAGTATCTCGGATAAGGCAGCCTCAAATGTTACGGAAGATAGAAAAAATTTGTTACGTATAAAAAATTGGATTACCATCGCCGGGTCTGCTCTATTTGTAGTTGCAATAATCATTTTCGGGCTGGTTAAGGTCGATTTTCCATATTCAAATTACCTCAAGTTGGCAATATATCTTCTAGCATGGGGGCTTGTTGGATATGATATTATATTTATCGCAGTAAGAAATATCTTCAAGGGAAGGTTATTCGATGAGAACTTCCTGATGACATTGGCGACAGTTGGAGCCTTTGCAATCGGCGAGTATCCTGAGGCAGTTGCGGTAATGCTTTTCTATCGAGTTGGAGAGTATTTTCAGGAGCGGGCTGTTGCAAAATCAAAATCAAGCATCAAGTCGCTGCTTGACCTCAAGGCAGAGTTTGCCCGCGTTCTTGGTCCAGGCGGATCTGAAGTCAAGATAGATGCTGCTAAGGTTAAAGTTGGCGATCTTCTTCTTGTCAAGCAAGGTGAAAAAATTCCTGCAGACGGAAAGGTTGAGAGAGGTGAGGCCTACATAGATACTTCGTCGTTGACCGGCGAATCTTTGCCTGTCTTTGTTAAAGTCGGGGATGAGGTATCAAGCGGGACTCTGAACTCTCAGGGATTGTTACATGTGAGAGCCTCAAAAGAGTTTGAAAATTCCACAATTGCAAGAATAATGAACCTTGTCGAACATGCCAGCGATAAGAAATCTAAAGCTGAGAACTTTATTACAAAGTTTGCCCGAATCTACACTCCAGTTGTGGTTGTTATCGCAGCTTTACTTGCTTTTGTTCCTCCTTTGTTTGCAGGGCAGCCACTCGGAGATTGGGTCTACAGGGCTCTGATCTTCCTTGTTGTCTCTTGTCCTTGCGCCCTTGTTGTCTCTGTCCCATTGAGCTTCTTCGGAGGAGTAGGGCGTGCCTCACGAAGTGGAATCTTGATCAAGGGGGCAAACTACCTTGAAGCAGTAAATCAGGCAGATACAATTGTCATGGATAAGACAGGAACCTTGACTAAGGGAGTTTTTGCAGTGGAAAAAGTTGATGCTATCGACGGTGAGGCTGACAGATTGCTAAATGAGGCTTTTCTCCTAGAAAAACACTCGACTCACCCGATTGCTAATGCTATCTGTAATTATTTTTCTGCAAACTTCAAGGCGGAGAATAACGAGGTCAACGACTTCAGGGAGATTCCCGGCAAAGGCCTTAGCTGTGTTGCTGTGGTAAATGGCAGCAAAAGTGAGCTTATGGCAGGAAACATGAAATTTTTACAAGAAAATGGAGTTGCAAACCTTCCTGACGCAGAGAATTCTAGCAGTCTTGCGGTATATCTTGCCCGTGATAAGAGCTATTCAGGAAAAATCCTCCTCAGCGACGGCTTGAAAGAGGGGGCGGCTGGAATTGCTGCTGCGTTGAAGAAGGCAGGCTTTGCCCACGTTGCAGTCTTGACCGGCGATAAGGAGCCTGCTTCAAAGGCCTCTCTTACAGCGACAGGAATTGACGAGATTCACGGAGATTTGCTACCTCAGGATAAGTTTGATTTTTTGGAAAAGTACAAGGCTGGCACAGCTGGAAAGGTAATCTTTGTCGGCGATGGAATAAATGATGCAGCAGTCCTTGCCGCTGCGGATGTTGGAATATCGATGGGTGCAGGCGGAAGTGACATCGCGGTTGAGGCATCAAACATAGTTCTGATGAATGACAGACTGGAGAGTATTTTTACCTTGAAAAAAATTGCGACAAAGACGCGAAAGATTGTCATCGAGAATATAGTCTTGTCGCTTGGCGTGAAGGTCTTGTTTCTCGGACTTGGAGCATTCGGTCTGATGAACGTGTGGGGGGCAGTCTTTGCCGACGTTGGCGTATCACTTCTTGCAGTCTTGAACTCTATCCGGGTCTTGAAGGGACGAATATAGATTATGAAGGGGTAAGATTTAGTTTCAGCTGCATAGGATCTGAGTTTCAGGTTTTATGCAGTTTTTTTGTATAAAATCGTTTTGGAAGTTGACTAAGCGAGAAAAGAGTAGTATCTTTTATCATATGATTAAAACACGTGTTTAAATCATATGATTAGGAGGGCTTATGCGTAATAGAATTCTACTTTCAGGTCTGTATTTAGTCAGCTTTATTTCTCTGTTTTTTTCGGGGTGGAAATGGAATATTCCAATTGCATCCTGGATTGCATTGTTTGGGTTTTTCAGTTATATCCTACTTGAGAAAAAATGGTATTTTATCCTGCTGGCGCAAATTTCTTTTGTGATTCCTTTCTTTGTTCAGCTGCACGGTAGTTGGGACATGAGTGTTGGTTTTACTACTCTCGTTGCAGCTTTGAGGGTATTGCCATTCTCTGCTGTCTCAATATTTCTTGCTGCGATGCCAAGAAAGGCTTCGTGGTTCTGGTTATCTTCAGGCGCTGGATTGTGTTTTGCCTTGTGCGAATACGCAATTGCAGCCTTTCCGCAGGGGACAACAATGTTTTTCAGCTACAGCCAATTTCCATTCAAGGAGTTTATTCAAGTTTCGTCGATTATCGGGTCATCAGGTTTGACATATCTAATGGTTCTGTTAAGTTGTCTGGCTGCTTTTACTTTTGCTAGAGTTTATGAAAAAAAGGATTATCTGAAGCCGTTAGTTGTAACTGCCGGGATCTTTGCTTTGCTTCTGGTTTATGGCAGTTTTAGATACCATCTAGCTGGCAGGAGTGGAGAGACAATTAAGGTTGCCGGGGTTACTGTTGCTCATGAGTATGATTTCTGGGATATTATTGATCGCGGAACAGGTCAGGAGTTTCTGGTTGAGACTCAAGAGTTGAGAGATAGACTTTTTCAGAATTTAATTGATTCAAGTTCGCAGGCGTCTGCAGCAGGGGCTGAGGTGATCTTCTGGTCGGAGGGGGCTGCTGCAATCAGCGTTGATGAGTATGAGGATTCGTTGGCGAGGCTTGGTGAATTTGCAGCGCAGAACAATCTGTTCTTTGTTGCTTCGCTGTTGGTTCTTCATCCTGATTCAAATTATGGCTCGAATGAGTTTGTAGTTTTCGATGCGGACGGGGAGCTACTGTTCAGGTATGAAAAGGCTTATTCCTGGTATGCGACAAAAAGCGACAAGAAAATTCATTTTTTTAATACAAAAAAGGCGAAAATCGGCAGTATAATTTGCTTCGATCTGGATTTTCCTCGTTATGTACGGGATGTTGCAACTGCTGGGGCAGACTTGCTGCTTGTTCCTGGCTATGACACACGGGATAGCTCGCCGTATCATACCTATCAGGGGCTTTTTCGCGGGGTTGAGTTTGGATTTTCGATTTTCAGACATGCGAATGAGAGTCTGAGTGCTGTCTCTGATGCCTTTGGCAGAGTATATGCGACTCAGGATTTCTTTTCTGTGGAAAATCCTGTGCTGATTGCTGATGTTCCTATTTTCAGGAAATTGACAGTTTACAGGTATATTCAGCCTTATCTGCTCCCGATTGCTTTAATTCTTCTGGTTGTAAGTATCCTGGTTGGAATTTTTACAGGTAAAAAATGTTGACTTTAGGTGGGGATGCGGATAGAATTCTTCCTATGTATGGTGAAAAAGAAAGAGCAATCCTTGCGGTTGCTATTGAGATTATAAATTCAGAAGGTTTTGAGGCGCTGACTGCTAGGAATCTTGCGAAGCAGGCAGGGATAAATTCCGCGTCTATAAATTACTATTTCAGGTCGAAAGAGATAATGGTCGAGCAGGCCTTATCTCTTGCCTTTGATAGTTATTTTACAGATCTTGACTCAATAGTAGATGGATTTGATGGGAATCTGGATGGATTTCTTCAGGAATTTATTTCTTATAATATAGAGGGATTTTCGAAGTATGCGAATCTGACGCGAATGATCTTCTTTTCTGATTTCTACAAGGAAGCCAATCCATTTGTCGATAAAATTAACTCGTTGATGGATGAGCTTGAATCGAAGCTAGCTCAGTCAGGGTTTGAGGATAGTTGCGGGATAGCCTTTCGTCTGAAGATGTTTTTCTCGTCGATGGTCGCCATGGCGTCGAACGATAAACTTTTTCGCTCAGGAGTGAGTAGCGAGATGCTAATGGATGCTAAGATCTTGGCTGAATTTATTAAACTCTAATATTTTTTTAATTTGTACAACCTTAATATGCAAGTTATTCTTTTTATGGAGGTTTGTATGAAAAAAGGTTATATTTTAATTTTGTTAAACGTTTTGATTTTTACTTTTGCTGCTCAAGCTCAGAGAGTTGAGCCTAGTTATAACTCTAAGTTTTTTACATCTAGTTACTCGAAGTCTGAGGGTGATGGCTATGTAGATCATAGATTTAATTTTAGGGTTGAGAAATTGTTAGTGGGTCGGTCACGTAAGGAGCTTGTCTCTGCGTCGGTAACTTTTGAGGATTGGTCGAAGGAAAATTTCCTTATGATGCCTGCTGCTGCCTATGATGGGAATAGGTTTGAGATTCTTAATGTTGGTTATCCGCCAATATGGCCTAGAGCAGACTGGCGATTGGATATTCCAACAACTGTTACGAATATTCGCCATTTGAGTAAGAGTGAGAGTCGTTCATCATTAAGCTTCAAGAGCGGGGATTTCTCGACACCAGCAGTTGTTCTTTTTTTTCCAGAAAAAAAATTAGGAAAGATCTTCTATTTTAAACAGCATGCCGGGTTTGGTAATTTGTTGGTTGATTTTTACGAGGATCTTGAGGCTCGAAGCGGGAGGTTGGTTCTCTCTTCGTATTTCTATGGTTCGCGGGGGGATTCGCTTTGTCTAGAGCTTCGGGAGTATGAATTTTCTGCAAGTTCAATACTTGAAGTTTATGAGAGGTTTTTTAATACTCGCGGCGTTATCTTGAATAGGCGGGCTGATTCTCACGTTACAACATATAGTGCAGCTTGGGAGATTCAGGAAAAACTGCAGAATTCGTTGCGCTGGATTGATTCGCCTGGAGAAAATTATTATCGAAGCGGAAATGGTGATTCGCCTTATGGGCATTTACAGATTGCTTGGATTGGTGGATTGATACGTCTCTATCCGATGATCCTTCGTGGGGATGAGATTTCGGTACAACGCTCAATTCAGACTATAAATGTTGTATTTGAGAAGATGCAGGGTGAGTCTGGCTATCTTTATGGAATTTATAAGAATGGTCGCTTGTATGGTGATGATTTTGATTTTGAGATTAAGGCAGATTCAGCAATGGTCAGGAAAAATGGAGATGCTCTCTACTGGATGGTTAGGAATTTTTCTGCTATGAAAGAGAGAGGGTTTGAGATTCCTCAATTATGGATAGATGGGACAAGGCGTTTGGCTGATGCATTTTGTAATACCTGGGATGAGTCTGGTCAATTAGGCTTCCATATAAATCCTGAGACGGGAGAGATAAATCTTGGTGGTTCGACTTCGGGTGCAACTGTCCCTGGTGCCTTAGTTTACGCATATAAGTATTATAATGATCCTCGTTATCTTGAGGTTGCTAAAGAGATTGCAGTTTACTATTATGAAAATTTTCTTGTAAAAGGTTATACTACTGGTGGACCTGGTGAAATTTTATATGCGCCTGATTCTGAGTCGTCGTTTGCTCTTTTAGATTCGTATGTCCTTTTGTACGAGGCTACGAAAGATGAAGATTTTCTTGAAATGGCAAGAGATGCTACTCACTACTTCTCCTCTTGGGTTGTCAGCTACGATTTTGAGTTTCCGAAGCGCTCGATGTTTGCTAGAAACAATGTCAATAGTGTAGGTGCAGTCTGGGCTAGCGTTCAGAACCAGCATGGAGCACCTGGAATTTGCACAAATTCTGGTCTTTCTATCTTCAAATTATACAGGGCAACAGGAAATTTGAAGTACTTAGAGATGATTCAACAGACTGCCCATAATATTCTCGGCTATATGTCTACAAGAAAGCGTCCGATTGGTACAAATAAGGATGGACATGTCTGCGAGAGGGCAAATTTGAGCGACTGGGAGGGATTTCAAAATGTCGGGAATGTTGGTCCATATGCAAATGGCTGGGTTGAGTCTGCAATAATGTTGACTGTTACAGATCTTCCTGGTATCTACATTCAGCCAGATTCTGGTTTAGTGAAGGTCTTTGACCATCTTGATGTGGTGAAAATTGAAGATTCGGAGGAGAAAATTATCTTTAAGATCTCTAATCCAACACCTTATGATGCGAGAACCAAGATCTACTCTGAGAGTTCGGCTAACTTAGCAAATCCACTGCCATCAGATCTATTTACCGTGATGGAAGAGGTCTTCGTGCCGTCGCACAGCCACGTTATCTATGAAGTATTAAAATAGAAAATTGATTTACCAAAAATCCAGTTGCACGATGTGTGGCTGGATTTTTCTTTTGAATGGATCAATAGAATAGATTTTACATTCTAGGCGGGGTGAACTTTTGCAGCAAAGCTGCGGGCGGTTAATTCTCTTCTCTTTGAATTTTCCACCTAACAATCGACTTCCTATCCTTCTCATCAAAGACAGCAGTTAATTTGTGCATCTGCCGGCTATCACAAGCAAATCTCTTCGCATACTCAGTCTCATTAATCTGCCGTGCTGCCTCTTCAAGCAACTTCTCGACAGTAGAGCCCTTCCGTAGCA
>JAFGXN010000103.1 GCA_016936615.1 Spirochaetales bacterium
AAACTCATAACCAGGTTTAGTAGGAGCTTTCAATGAAAAAGTCTCAGTCTCAGTGGTATAGCTTGCAGGATTTCCAGAATTATTCGTTCCATCATTAGGATTATATTTAATCGAATAGCTCTCAGTAGTCCAATTAGCTACAATAGTTAAATCCCCATTAGAACCTTTTGAAATTTCAGTAATAGCCTTACCATTTCTAGTCCAACGTGCAAATTCATACCCAGTTTTACTAGGATTTCCAAGTGTTATAGTCTCAGATTCAATAGTATAAGTTGCAGGATTGCTAGAATTGTTAGCACCATCATTTAGCTCGTAGGAAATACTATACGTGATCACATCCCATTTAGCCCAAAGCTCAACATTACCAGTCGAACCAATTGTAATTCCAGTTACAGCTGTTCCATTTAGCGAAGCATTATCGTACCATGCAACAAACTCATAACCAGTTCTAGCAGGATTTTTAAATGTAAAAGTCTGAGTCTCAGTAGTATAACTTGTAGGATTTCCAGAAACATTAGTTCCACCATTAAGATTATAAGTAATCGAATAACTCTCAGTAGTCCAATTAGCAACAAGAGTTAAATCCCCAGTAGAACCCTTTCTAATTTCAGTAATAGCCTTGCCATTGCTAGTCCAACGTACAAATTCATAGCCATTTTTACTAGGATTTTCCAGCTCAATAGTCTCAGATTCAATAGTATAGGTCTCAGGATTGTCCTCATGATTTACCCCATCATTAAGCTCGTATTTAATATTATAAGTAATCAAATCCCACTTAGCCCAAAGCTCAACATTACCAGTCGAACCTTTTGCTATCCCAGTTATAGCCTCACCAGTAAGAGATTGATTATCAAACCACCCACCAAACTCATAACCAGTTCTAGTAGGATTTTTTAATGAAAAAGTTGTAGTCTCAGTCGTGTAGCTTGTTGGGTTACCAGAAACATTAGATCCATTATTAAGATTATATTTAATCGAATAGCTCTCAGTAGTCCAATTAGCTACAATAGTTAAATCCCCAGTAGAACCTTTTGAAATTTCAGTAATAGCCTTACCATTTCTAGTCCAACGTGCAAATTCATAGCCAGCTTTACTAGGATTTTCCAGTTCAATAGTCTCAGATTCAATAGTATAGGTAGCAGGATTGCTAGAATTGTTATCGCCACCATTCATCTCGTAGGAAACATTATAAGTCATCACATCCCACTTAGCCCAAAGCTCAACATTACCAGTCGAACCAATTGCAATTCCAGTTACAGCCTCACCGTTGAAAGAGGAATTATCAAACCATCCAGCAAACTCATAACCAGTTCTAGTAGGATTATTAAATGAAAAAGTCTCAGTCTCCACCGAGTAACCTTTCGGATTGTCTTTATGATTTGTGCCGTTGTCAAGATTGTAAGTTAATGTATAGTCGATAATTGTCCATTTCGCCCAGAGATTGACATCACCCATCGAGCCAGTTTTTACCTCAATAACATTCTTGCCCTTGAACTTGTCATTATCAAACCAGCCATCAAATTCATAGTTAGCCTTAGTTGGCTCTTCAAGAATTATAGTTTCAGTGTCATAAGTATAAGTCGCAGGATTGTTTGCATGGTTCTCACCACCATCAAGATTGTAGTTGATTGAAAAAGCCACCGCATCCCACTTAGCCCAAAGCTCCACGTGTCCAGTCGAACCTTGGTCAATCTGCGCAACTGCATCGCCATTGAACTCTTTGTTAGTGAACCAGCCACCGAAATTGAATCCAATTCTAGTCGGATTCAGTAAGGTAATAGTTTCGGTCTCTGAATTGTAGCCAGAAGGGGAGTCTTTTGCCAGAGTTCCTTCATTTGCGTTATATTTTATAGTAAAAATCTCAAGCCACTTAGCCCAAATCTTCACATTTTCAGTAACTTTATCGCTTTCAAAATTCCAAGCAGTAGTGAACTTGTCATCCTTAAACCAACCGCCAAAGACAAAACCCTCTTTTTTCGGATCTCTCGGCTTTTTGACCAGCCCCTCATCAGCAACCTTCATGGTCGTAACCCCACCGTTGCCGCTATCAAAAGTAACATCGTGTTCAATTCTAGGCTTAGGACAGCCAGTTAACACAACCACAGCAACAAAAGTCGCACAAATAAGACCAAATAAATTCCTTTTCATTAACATCCCCCGATAAATTAACGTTATTCCTAATTCTCATGCTTTTTTTAAGAAAAAAAGACATTTTCAACAAAACTCATCGCAACAATCTGCAAACAAAATCCCACAATGAATTTAGATTTTTTATTAATTAGATAAATAATACAAAATAATTTACACAGAGTCAATTAGTTTGAGTTCGAAGAACTCAAACATCCGACGAGGGCAATTAAAGTTGAGGTACACCTCAACCCCTGCGTGGGTAATGCGAAGCATTGCCAGCAGGTACTGCTAAGCAGGATAAGCAGATGGAATAGGGGAAAATTACCCCAGCAGTTAATTGTTGCTGGGGTGTGTAGATTTATTCCATCGGTTGGATTTTGTCGGCGTATGTGCTCCAACCAGAAGCTGTCTTGTAGGCTTCTACGCTTTGGCTTGGGACGTAGATTGTTGTTAGGTTGGTGGAGTCTGTGAATATTTCTTTGCCTATTTCTGGCGTATTTTTCGGATTTATGTGGACACTGGTTAACTTGTTGCAGCTTGAAAAGGCCTTTTCTCCGATAGATTTGACGTTTGTTCCAATTTTAAGGCTGCCAGTAAAGTTGTTGCAGCCTCTAAAGGCTGTTTCTCCAATTAATTCAACTGAGCTTGGAATAATCAAATCACTGCTAGCTTGTTTTTTGTTGATTACTAATTTTCTTCGATTTGAAATTTTATTTGCTAATGTTAAATTTTTAGTTACTTTTTTATAGTCGTTAAAAAACCAGTTTCCTACAGTTTCTATTGATTCTGTGATTGTTAAACTTCCGATGAAGCTTTTACAGCCAGAAAAGGCGCCATTTCTGATAATTTTAACTGATTCAGGAATTGTTAGGTAGCCATTTAATCCGCTACATCCGTTAAAAGTCCAGTCTTCGATAATTTCAATAGAATTAGGAATTTCTAGGTCTCCTGAAAGATTTATGCAACCGCTAAACGCCCATTTCCCGATTTCAATTACAGATTTTGGGATTATTAGTTGACCTGAGAAGTTGCTGCAACCATTAAATGCTCCATTTTTAATAGATGTAATGGAATCTGGAATCGTTAAGCTTCCGGTAAGACCGCTACATCCGCTAAAAGTCCATCCCCACAATGTTTCGATTGATTTCCCAAGTATGAGTTGCCCTGAAAATCCTTTGCATCTTCTAAATGCTTCAAAACCTAGAAAAGATACAGAATCTGGAATTTTTAGATCTCCAGAAAAATTTTTGCAACCACTAAATGCATTATTCCCAATATGAGTGACAGTATTCGGAATTCTCAGGCTTCCAGTAAAATTACTACAGTTTGCAAAAGCTCTGTTTTTAATATGAGTTAATGAATTTGATAGTACCAAATTTCCTTCAAAACCTTTACATCCTTTAAAGGCTTCATATCCAATTGAGGTTACAGAGTTTGGGATTATAAGATTTCCTGTAAAGCCATAACAATTTATAAATGTAGAGCCTTCTATAGAAGTAATTGATTTAGAAATTATTAGATTTCCTGCGAATCCATTGCAGTTACTAAAGGCACTTTTTCTAATTGAAATCACAGAGTCAGGGATTATCAAGTCTCCTGTAAACCCACTGCAGTAGCCAAAACTCATTGATCCAATTCTAGTCAGAGATTTTCCTAGTAATAATTCCCCATTAAATCCTGTACAGTTAAAAAAGGCTTTATCATTTAAAGTTACAATTGAGTCAGGTAATATTAAATCGCCTGTAAATCCACTACAAGCTTCAAATGCTGAGCTACCAATTGTTATTACAGAATTTGAAATTATTAAATTCCCAGAAAATCCTCTACAACGTGAAAAAGAGTTCTTTCCTATTATTGTTACAGAGTCGGGGATTTTAAGATCTCCAGTAAATCCATAACAATCAGCGAAAGCTTCACTTTCTATAATTTTAACAGAGTTTGGAATAATTAAATCCCCTGTAAACCAGCAGTCTTTAAAGGTTTCTTTTTTTATTACAGTGATAGAATCAGGTATTATTAAATTCCCAGTAAAATCTGTCCAACTAAAGGCATTTTCTCCGATTGAAGTTACAGAGTTTGGAATAATTAGATCGCCAGTAAACCCACTGCAGTCATGAAAAGCTCCTCTTCCAATCGATGTAACAGAGTTAGGAATTATTAAGTTATCTGATAATTCGCTACATCCATAAAAGGCTTCGTCCCCAATAGTCACTAAAGAGTTAGGAATAATCAGCTTTCCAGTGAGTCTACCACAATTTTTGAAAACTCTATTGCCAATTCTGGACATAGAATTCCCAATTGTCAAGATGCCATCAAGCCTCCAACAACCTTCAAAAGCTTCATCGCCGATTATGGTGACAGAATCAGGGATAGTTAGATTTCCAGTGAAACCATTACAATTAGAAAAGGCAGAAATTCCAATTTTCTTAGTTTTTTGTGGCAACTCAAGGCTTCCTGTAAAAGTGCAATCGTTGAATGCAAAATTATTGATGCTTGTGACAGATTTTCCAATTGTTAAGCTTCCAGTGAATCCTCTACAATTAGAAAAGGCATATTCTCCAATTGTTTCTACTTTATCTGGGATTACTAAGTCCCCTGTAAATTTACATTTTTTAAAGGCATAATTGCCAATTGAGATTATAGAATCAGGTAGTACTAATTTTCCTTTTATTTTACATTTATCAAAGGCATAATCGGCAATTTTAGTTACTGGAAGACCTTTCCAAGTTTCAGGTATTATTAGATTTTCAGTTGAAATAGGTTCCTTTGCAAAAACAGCATATCCATTTGTTTCTTTATCCCAAGAAAAACTTAATTCTTGTTTATTGTTTGGTGGAGCAGATGATAGACTTGTAATAATTATAAGAATAAATATTAGAGTATTAAAAAGTAACAACATTTTTTTCATTTATGAATATTATATATAACAAACCTAGAAGGGTCAATTAGTTTGAGTTCGAAGAACTCAAACTAAATTTTCCCTTGCGAATTCCATTTTTTCAGTTTATCATGTATAGAAAGTCGAGGTATTTATGAAAAAGCTTATTTTAGCTGTAGCGATGATTGTTCCGCTGGTTCTGGTCTTTTTGTTTTCAAATATTGATGGTCTGCTATTGGAGCCGGAGATTTCGCCGCAGGAATTTCTGGAAACTATGCCGCATATGGAGATTTCTCTTTTTGGCAAGAGCCTTGTTTTTACGCAGCCACTCTCGACTTTGTGGGTCGCCCTGCTGGGGCTGCTGATGATCGCCTTCGGTTCAGTTTTCCTCGCCAATCGGCTTGGTGATGCGGCTCGCAGTTACTGGGGGATCGGTCTGATATTGTGGGGGCTGGGAGCAATTTCTGCCGGGATAAGCTACCAGGCCTTCGGGTATGAGTTGAAGTGCGCAGGGCGTGATTTTTGTCTATTTACAAGTGACTTTGAGATTGTCTACATGCTGTTGACCTGCTATAGCATCGCATTTTTCATCGCTGCGACCGCCTACGCCTCGGCTTCAGGTCGTTCCCGCCGCTTTCTACTCTGTTTTGCGGTTGCGGATTCCGTAGTCTATACAATTCTTGCTCTTGTCGGAGCCTTTCTTCCAGTAAAATTCCTGATCTCCTATGAAGGCTTTCTGGTTCTGACCGGTGGAAATTTTTTGCTGATGTTTATCTTCAACATCCTGCACTACAAAAAGTTCAAAGATTCTGCAAATCTGGATTTTATTCTGATTTGGATTATTCTTAATTTTGTGAACATTGGCTATTTTGCCTGGTTATTTGCAGGAATAAGCCGTCCTTTATATGAAAAATTCGGCGTCTGGTTCAACGAGAACGACTTTCTCCACGTTTTATTAATATTTTGGGCAATATTTTTGTTTATCAGATTAAAAAAATCACTGAAAGTGAGTGAAAAATTATAGCGGAGGTCTTTTCAGGTTACTACTTTTGAGCCTCTGGATTTTGAGCATCAGTCTAACATGGATGACTGGCTGATTCTTGACAAAATCGAGGATGTGTTTGCCGGTTCAAGTGTTAATTTTAATTACGAGAATTCCCGTTTTTAATGAAAAAATTACTTCAACCCCTCCAGAAACTTCTCAGCTTCGCTTATCATCGTGCAACGTGGATCATCTAACAGAGCCTCGACGACGCTACGAGCCTCGACGGTTCGTTTCAACCTAGCCAGGATTTTGGCGTGGAACATCTGATATTCACTGAAGCGCTGATTATTCCGCGGATTTTGGCAATGCAGGTTGTAAAGCTCCAGAGCATACTCCGGATCGCGGTTTATATACCATGGAATCGTGTAGACAATTGCGACATCACTTCCCTGGAAATCCCGGAAATCGCGCAGGTATTTGTCCCAGTAGATTTGAGCATCTTCACGACGCTTAGCCTTCCACTGCAGGTTGTAGGCAAGTTCATACAGAAAAAGTGGAACTTCCGGCGCTGTCTGGTGGGCCTTCAGCAGCAACTCCATCGCCGCCTCGAGGTTCCCTGCCTTAAGTTCGGCTTTACCCTGGACGAACAACTTGTCTGCCTCAATCTTTCGCTGCGGTTCAAGCCTTTTTTCATACTCCTTAGCTAGCAGGAAGGTCTCCTCATACGGCTTAGGATCTTTTCCCTTTGTCTTAATCTTTTCAAATCCATCATTGAAGCCGTATTCTGCGGTGTAGCCTTCATACCAGAGCAACTCACTCAGCATCTCATTGTTGTTCTTAACCCCATTGGCAAACCACTGTGGCCAGTTAGCCTCATTGTCGCGCAGCCAGGGATGCCCCGAGTTTATCTTAAGCCTGCTTGCAAAGCCGTGGTAGAATTCATGGATGATAACCCGGTAAGAAGCTGCAGTTGGCATCTTTGCATAAATTGTTGGTGAGCCGGTCAGCAGCTGTGGAACAAAGTGAGGCGAAGCCTGTCCGCCAAGGTAGGCGATTCCATCGTAGTGAGGAAACCACCAGTAGTAGGCATCGAATTTTTCATAGTTATAATAGATGAAATCCGATGGAAAAGGTCTGACCGAGTATGGAATAATTGACTGGAACTTGCTATCTTCAAGCTCAGTTATAGCAGCATCAAGAACCTTGAACTGTGGGTTCAGTATAAGAATGCCGTTTGTAATGTAATAATAGAAGATTGCTGCGAGGTCGAAATTGTCCTGAATATCCAGTAGACGATTTTGAATATACTCGTTGGTATAGCCAAAATCTTTTTTTATTGTTGTTCCATCTTTATCCCGCCACTCAGCTTCGATTTTTTTTATGTAAAAATTTATAATATTCACTTCATAGGGCTTGGTTTTCTGAGGTGGATTCTTCATCGCAAAATTAAGTGCCTTTGTTAGTATCTGGAAATCAGCGACATTTACCTTTTCGCCTGAGTTTATCCAGAAATTTGTAAAATCGGAGAATTCCCTCACATATTTTGCTGCTGATTTGTCCTGATTTAAGATTGCATCTGCTGCACGTATAGCAAGCCAATCGCACAGCTTGGAGGCAAAGCCAGAACCAACATCAAGTTTTTTCCCATAAAAATCAATAATCTCATCTGTAAGCCTTTGTTGTCCCTTGTACCTCATAAAATACGAGCCAGCTTTCGGGGAATTCCACAATCTGTAGGTCAAATTCTCTACAATTCCCTTGCTGTTCTGCGGATCTCTCTTGTAGCCTTTGACAAATACTTCGATTGCTTCATCGTAGCGGGCTAGGTTCATCAGAGCATTGCCCCAGAACTTGTAGGAAGTTGTGAAATATGCCCTGTGCCAGAGGTATTTCTCGTCGGTATGACTTGCTTCCCAGACAATAGCTTCATAAAGCTTCGCATTGTTAAGCCAGTTTAAGTACCAGAAGAATCTGTAGGAGTCTTTGGCTTGGTAAAATGAGTAGCGCAGGAATTTTGCTGCGGTTACATAGTCTTTTTCGTAGCCAGCATCCATACCTTTGCGGTAGTAATCTATTTTCGGATCGATGTCGGCGGGTTGACCGGTTTCGAATTTTGAAGGAGATGCAATCTCTGTAGCTTCATCTGTGTCATAGATAGGTTGATTAGCAGTTGCAAGTGTAAGTGACGAGATTGAGATCAATAATGTAAAAAAAATAACTTTTTTCATATTTAATTCCTTATATAAATTATATTTCAGTCTCTTTTCTTTGTCTAGCAAGATTTAAAATAAAGTCATTTGTCTACTTGAAATAACTGCTTGATTGTAATAAAATCAATCTATTACTTTGTTAATATAATTTTTTTGATATAAATTGGGAGTTTTTATGATTACGGTACAGAATTTGTCGCTTGCGTTTGGGCAGAGATTTCTTTTTAAAGATGTTAATATAAAATTTACACCTGGAAATTGTTATGGTATTATCGGAGCTAATGGTGCGGGTAAGTCTACTTTTTTAAAGGTGCTTTCTGGTGAGTTAGAGCATGATGCTGGTGAGGTCGTTATTGGTTCTGGTCAGCGACTTGCTGTCTTGAGGCAGGATCAGTTTGCCTATGATGAGTTTCGAGTAATTGATACAGTCATCATGGGGCATGAGAAGCTTTTTTCTATAATGCAGGAAAAAGATGCATTATACTCGAAAGAGGATTTTTCCGAAGAGGATGGTGTTCGAGCTGCTGAGCTTGAGGGAGAATTTGCTGAGCTTGATGGATGGGAGGCTGAGAATGAGGCCTCTAAGTTGTTGGCTGGTCTTGGTATTGAAGAGAAATATCATTATGAGCTTATGAAGGATATTGATGGTGGTCTGAAGGTTCGTGTGCTTTTGGCGCAAGCTCTTTTTGGAAATCCTGATATTCTTCTTTTGGATGAGCCGACTAACCATTTGGATCTAGATTCTATCACATGGTTAGAAGAGTTTTTGTGTAATTTTGAGAATACAGTTATTGTTGTTTCGCATGATAGGCACTTCTTGAACCAGGTTTGTACTCATATTGCTGATATCGATTATGGAAAAGTTCAACTTTACGTGGGTAATTATGATTTCTGGTATGAGTCAAGTCAGATTATTCAGAGGCAGTTGAAAGATGATAAACGAAAGCGAGAGGATAAGATTGCTGAGCTTAAGACTTTTATCCAGAGATTCTCTTCAAATGCTTCGAAGTCTAGACAGGCAACAAGTAGAAAGAAATTGATCGATAAGTTGCAGGTTGAAGATTTGAAGGCGTCATCACGACGATCCCCTTATGTTCATTTTTCACCGTTTAGAGAGTCTGGGCGTGAGATTTTGAAGATTTCTGGGTTAAAGCTTAATGTTGAGGGTAGAGATGTCTTTAATAGTTTAGATTTGACTGTTAATAATGGTGATAAAATTGCATTTGTCGGAACTGATCATATGACTAAGACCTTGCTTTTTCAAGTGCTGATGGGTGAGATTAAGCCTGATGCTGGTGATATCGAGTGGGGTACAACTATAATGCCTTCATATTTTCCAAAAGATAATACTGTTTACTTTGAAACTGATTTGAATTTGGTTGATTGGTTGAGACAGTATACTGATTCTGATGTTGAGGAGTCATATCTTCGAGGGTTTTTGGGTAGAATGCTGTTCAGTGGCGATGAGGCCTTGAAGCCGGCAAATGTATTGTCAGGAGGCGAGAAGGTTAGATGTATGTTGTCAAAGATGATGCTTTCAAATGCTAATTTCTTGATCCTTGATGAGCCAACTAACCACTTAGATCTTGAAGCAATTACAGCATTAAATAATGGATTGATAGCTTTTAAAGAGTGTGCTTTGTTCTCTTCTCATGACCATCAGTTTGTAGATACAATTGCAAATAGAATTATCGAATTTACTCCAACAGGAATTATTGATCGAATGATGAAGTTTGACGATTATTTGAAGAATCAAGAGGTTCGTGCGCTTCGTGATAAGATGTATCAGGGACATGCTGCACTTTCAATTTAAGGATTCTTTATGCTAAAAAAAAATAGGGTAGATGGAACATTTTTAAAAATTAGAGGTCTTGATAGGTTGATGCCTTTTTTTATGAAGAAAAGATCAGAGTCCTTAATCTTTTTTGAACAAGAGATTGATGTCTCTAAGGCCTTCACATATATCAAAGAAAAAAACGCAGCAATGCCTGCCGGAAAGAGAAAACATACTTTTTTCCAGTTATATATTGCTGCACTTGTCAGGACTATTGCATTAAGGCCACGTCTGAATAGATTTGTGATGAATAAGCGTTATTACCAAAGGAATCAGATGACTGTTTCCTTTATTATAAAGAAGACCTTGAGTGATCACGGTGATGAGGTCAACATGGTTGTTCCTTTTTCACCATATGATACCTTTGATACTGTTTCTGATAAGGTTCTTGCTGCTGTTCAGGAGGCAAAATCAGAGGCTGCAAGTACTGTGAATGAGCGGGATGTTAGGATTTTTTCTGCATTGCCAAATTGGATGATAGGTATTGTCTTCTGGGGGATAAATTTCCTAGATAGACATAATTTAATTCCAAAGGCAGCAGTTAATAATCTTCCTTTCTATTCTTCTGTTTTCTTGACAAATGTTGGTTCAATCAATATTGATGCCCCTTTCCATCATAACTACGAGATGGGAACTACCTCTTTCTTAATTGCTATAGGTAAGTTTAAAAAGCAGAATTATATTGATGATGATGGTTCGGTTAAGACTCGTCACTACGTAACTGTCAGGTATACTCATGATGATAAGGTTGCTGATGGGGTATATTGTGCACGAGCGCTTAATTTAATCAAACATTATGTTGAGAATCCTGAAAAGCTGGATGTTGCCCCTCAGATTACGGAAGAGTTGCTTGAGGAGTTAAAGTTGAAAGATTTTCCTCCAGCAAAGAAGAAAAAATAATTTTTCGTAACAAAATACTAGAATTTTTGTTATATTTAATGTAAGTAGTTCTAAGGAGAGAGTTTTGAACAAAAAACAAATAAGCTATTTGAAGAAATATGCCCAAAATTTAGATCCGATTGTATATATCGGAAAGGCTGGGCTTAGTGAGCATGTTATTTCAGCAGTTGATGCTGCATTGAATGATCATGAACTTGTAAAGATTAGATTTGTAGATTACAAAGATGCAAAGAGTGAGCTATCTTCGCAGATCTGTGATCGCGTCGATTCTACTTTGATAAATCTAATCGGCAACACTGCTGTGATCTTTCGACAGAATCAGCAGCAGGAGAAGCGGAAGATTAGGGTTCCTAATAATTTTTAAACGAGATATTTACCGATTCAATATGTGGTGATAGCTGACGCATCACCACATTTGCGTTTTTAAGCATCATCTTTGATGCTACTACTGCATCTGTGTGTGCATATTTATCAGATAGGTAGATTACCTCGCTTATTCCAGATTGGATTATTGCCTTAGCGCATTCGTTGCATGGAAAGAGCGCCACATATATTTTACACCCTTTTAGGTCGCGTGAGATACTGTTTAGTATAGCGTTTAGCTCTGCGTGGCAGACAAAGGGGTATTTTGTTTCGAGGAAGCTGCCTTCTCGAGCCCAAGGCAACAGATCATCGCTGCTGCCTTTAGGGAATCCGTTGTAGCCAACCCCCACAATCTTGTTATCCTCGTTCACGATGCAAGCACCTACCTGCGTCGAAGGATCTTTGCTCCTCTGTGCTGATAATATCGCCACACCCATAAAATACTCATCCCAATCAAGATAGTCTGCTCGCTTCTCCATATTACCCCCGGATTTGTTTCTCTAAATAAAAATAATATTTTAAGTTCTCTTTATCATCTAAGAAAGAGTAGTTGATAAGACCCACACCTTTTGCATATACGAAAACCTCAGTTGATGTCTTTGTGTTCTGGTAGTAGTTGATAAATTCAACTATTAAGCAATCATCGTAAATTTTGCCTTTAACTACGAAATCTCCGCTTCGTACTGACATATGTTGAACATGTGAAACCCCTCGTGTAATGACAAGGTTTGTATCAGGATTAGTCAGGACAAGCTGGGAGGGATTTAATATAGTGGTAGAACCAAAATCATCAAGTGTTGAATGGAGATATATATGGTCTTTGTCTCCCTTGTAGACATCAACAGTTGTAAGAATCAACCCATCAAAATCTTCTCGTTTTGTAATCAACAGGTTTCGGTTGCTGATAGAGTAGGTGTATTCGACTAAAAGTTCGTTTGAGACAAAATAAGATGTTATTGGTGTGTGAGTGTCAAGACCTTCTGGTGTGAAGTACTGTATCACAGATGCATTAGATATATAAAATGACAAAGTAAAAATTATTGCTAGCGATTTTTTCATAATTTAGAATACCATAAAGCCTTAGTAAAGTAAATATAAAATTAGATATAGCAGGCTCTAAGCTTGTATCCAGTTGCAGATCTAATCCAAAGAAATATACCAAGATCCTTGTCGTTGACAGCATTTCTGACTAATATTATTATCTGGTAGTGCTCTGTGAAACTCTCAAAGATTGTGTCTATATCTTTTTGGACATCAGGCTTTAGCTCCCATCGGAGGTAAGTTCTATAAGGTGAGAAATTCATTGATTTTGCTGCAATTAACTCAAGTCCCTCTTCGTATCCAACCTTTTTTCCGACATAGTTGTTTTTTTCTTTATAAAAAAAAGTAAATCCATCGTCAACTGTGTCAAAAGCTGTTGCAAGTAGGGTTGGCTGGTCAGTCAGGACTAGGTTCGTGTAGTAGTCGCAGGTTGCTAAATCTCCAAAGTCAAGTTGGTTGTCGTTTACAATCTCAATCTCTTCTTTAATCGGTTCTGGCTGTGGTTCCGTAATTTCTTGTTCTTCTTCAGTTACGCAGGCAAAAAAAGCTATTATCACAATAAATATTAAAAAAAACTTTTTCATAAAAAACCCCTTATATATAAATTATAATATATGCAGAGTGATTATGCAATAAATTATGGGTTTATGGCAAGAAAAAAGTGCCCTTGCGGGCACTTCTGATTAGTTTGTAAGACCTTGCTCAAGTTTGAGAGTCTTAGTTGGTTGGTCGCATACTTCCGCAGGACCATAATATTGGATCGCTCCAGGGAAAAGGTAACAAGTCTCTTCAGCCCATTTGTCTCGGTTTGCTGCAAATGTCTTAAAAGGTGCCGCATCAAGTTCTACAAGAGCTTTTTTGATAACTGGTTTTTGTTTTCCGTGTCTTTGCTCCATATTCATCATCATTGTCAATGGAATTCCGCCTGCAAGCCACTTCTCAGATGGGTGTGCAGTGTTCTTGATAGATGATATATAACCTGTAAGTCCAGCAGCTATCAAGATAAACGCGTTGTAACCAAGGCTGTAGCAGTAGTCTGCGTCAAAATTAGATGGGAATGCACATCTTCCTTCGTAGCCAAAAAAGTGGTGCTGAGCAGCGAATTTGCCAGCAAATTTGCCGCTTTTTTTCATTTCATCTAGCTTTTCTTTTACCATCTCTGATAAAAGCTTCTCTGTCTCAATTAGTGATACCTGAACGTTGCCATGTGGGTCTCGGTCAAGTAGAAGTTGCTTCTGTATTGATTCAGGAAGAGATGTGAATGCTGTAGCATTTTCAGCTTTAAGATTAGCTTGTAACCATGATTTCTGACCTGCGAAGTCAGCAATCTTGCCAAACTCTTCTTCTTTTTCAGCCAAAAGATCGTTGAGCTGAGCAATCAAAAGCTTCATTTCAGGGATAAACTCAATTAATCCCTCTGGGATTAGGGCAACTCCAAAGTTGTTACCTTTTGCAGATCTTTTTGCTACAACTTCAGCAATATTATCTACAATTGCTCGTAGAGTCATCTTTTTTGCTTCGACTTCTTCACTGATAATACAGATGTTTGCCTGAGTCTGTAGTGCACATTCAAGCGCTATGTGAGAAGCACTTCTTCCCATAAGCTTGATAAAATGCCAATATTTCTTTGCAGAGTTAGCATCTCTCTGTATATTTCCAATTAGTTCAGAATATGTCTTAGTAGCAGTGTCAAATCCAAAGCTTGCTTCGATGTGTTCGTTTTTAAGATCGCCATCAATAGTCTTTGGACAACCAATTACACTGATTCCAGCATCTTTTTTCTTAAAGTACTCACCCATTACAGCAGCATTTGTATTAGAGTCATCTCCACCAATTACGACTACAGCGCTGATTCCGTTTTTGTTGCAAGTTTCAATAGCCTTGTCGAATTGTGCTTCCTCTTCTAATTTAGTTCGGCCAGAACCGATAATATCAAATCCACCAGTATTTCGGTATTCATCCATGATTGCATCAGTAATCTCAAGGCAGCTATTATCGACTAGCCCAGAAGGTCCGCCAAGAAAACCAAAAAGTTTACTCTCTTTGTTACCAGCCTTGATTCCATCATAAAGACCTGCAATTACATTGTGTCCACCAGGTGCTTGTCCACCAGATAGGATTACGCCGACATTGATTTTGTTCTTTGCATTTGGGTTAGATCCATTCTTGAAAGCGACAACAGGTGTTCCGTATGTTGTCTCAAATAGAGCCTTAACAGCAGCCTGGTCGGCAACTGATTCTGTAGCTGCACCAAATTCAGCTTGAATATCTTCTACATTGCTTTTTAAAATTGTAGGTAGTTTTGGTTGATACTTGTATCTTTCTTTTTGTAGAGGTGAAAGTTCCATAAGTTATTACTCCTTATTTTTAGTAGATCTAGGAAAAAAAGTTTGTCTCCTGATTCTAACAGATTGGTTAAAATCAGGAATTATTTTACAAGACTTTAGAAGTTCCTTTAGCTCTAACCACAAGTGGTGTTACAGAGCCTTCTCCAAAGACCTTCTCCATAAGGTTCACATAATCGTCAACCCTTTGACTTGGTATGTAGACTTGAATTGTTCCAGCAAATCCACCGCCGTGAACTCGAGAAGCTCCATCGTAGCCGAGGAATTCTTGAGTAATTGCAAGGGCAGTAGTTATGCCTTGATGTGCAGTATCTTTACCTGTCATACAGTTTTGTAAATATTTCCAACTTGAATTTCCAGATTCTTTTACAAGTTCAAAATACCTTTTTATATCATTGTTTTCAAGTGCTTTAGCCTTATTTTTTGCTCTTTCGTTTTCATTTATAAAGTGGATTGTGCGCAAAAATGCTCTATCTCCACAGTTTTCTCGTATTTTTACACTATTTTCTAGTATATCTTGAAATTTAAGACCTCGCAGAACCTCTTGTCCTAGAAGTTTCGCTACAGATTTCATTTCCCCCGGTACCGCAGCATATTCATCAGTTAGGTCAGCATGACTTCCGCCAGTGTTGACAACCATTAGGCAATATCCAGCCTTCCTGAATGAGAAATTAAGGCTGTTGATTATTGGCTGTGACGGATCGTTAAAATCGATTGTTACAATTCCTCCATGTGCACAAGCAACCTGATCCATTAGTCCGCAAGGTTTGCCAAAGTAGACATTCTCAGCCCACTGACTCATCTTTGCTATTTCAACTGATGAGACCTTGCCGTTATTGTAAAAATGGTTAAAGATTGTGCCGATCAATACCTCTATCGCAGCCGAAGAGCTAAGTCCAGAACCTCCTGGAACCTTGCTTGTCGTGATAGCCTTCCAGCCTCCGATCTCTAATCCATGCTTCTTGAACGCAGCAGCAAGCCCTCGAACAAGAGAGTCTGTAGTCTCTTGCTCACCTTTAACAACATCCAGATTGTCAAGATCCACAATTACTGAAGGGTATCCAGCAGATACTAGCTCAACCTTGTTGTCGTCGCTCTTTGTAGCAATTGCTAAGGTGTCAAGCTGGACACTTCCTGCAATTACACAGCCATGGTTGTGGTCGGTATGGTTGCCACCAAGCTCAGTTCTTCCTGGTGTTGAGAAAAAAGAGAAATCTATATCTCCGAATTTTGAGCCAAAATCTTTTGCTAAGGCAGAAAATCTATCAACTTGTTGAGGTATCTCATTTTCTGGATAGTACTCGCTAAGAATCCCTTCTAACTGCTTATTCTCTAACATTGTATCAAATGTATCTTTTTTCATAAAAACTCCTATCTTGCAACTAGCATCTGCCAGCATCTCTTAATTATTTTTTGTATAATGTATATCTGGTAACTGCTTAAGAATATTTGCACTCTGTTCTGCAGTTATATCTCTTTGTGGGTTTGCCATCATCTCATAACCAACCATGAACTTCTTGACAGTCGCAGATCTTAGCAGAGGTGGGTAGTAGTGAAAATGAAAATGCCACTCTTTGTCAGACTCTTCATTCACAGGCTTTTGGTGAATTCCCATTGAGTATGGAAAAGATGTCTTGAACAGATTGTCAAATTTAATTCCATTTATAATCATAATTGAAGCTAGGTCTTCTTTTTCTTTCTCACTCATCTGATCAATTGTACTCATATGGCGTTTAGGCAATATCATTGTCTCGTAAGGCCAAACTGCCCAGAAAGGAACTAACATAACAAAAGAGTCGTTCTGAGCTACAATTCTCTCATTCAAGGCAATCTCTTTTTTTACATAATCACATAGCAGACAAGAGCATTTTTCATCCATATATTTCTTCTGCATTGCAGATTCTTTGGCTGGAATATCTGGGATAGTCTGGTTAGCCCAGATTTGACCATGTGGATGTGGATTAGAACATCCCATCATTGCACCGCGATTCTCAAATATTTGAATATAGTTAATCTCTTTGTTCTTTGAAATCTCGTTCCACTCATTTATCCAGAGATCTACAATCGTCTTGACCTCAGGTCGGGACATCTTTGCGATTGTCAGATCGTGGCGAGGAGAAAAGCATATTACCTTGCAGAAACCTTTTTCAGATTTTGCAACTAAAAGATCCTCATCATTGATATCGCCTTCCGGAATATCAGTCACAAGGGCAGAGAAGTCATTAACAAAAGAGAAGGTCTCTTTGTATTCAGGGTTATTCTCCCCTCCAGATCTTGAATTTCCTGGACAAAGATAACAGTTCGGATCGTATTCTGGCATATTATCCTTTGCAATTTCCTCGGTTTGACCTTGCCAAGGTCTTTTTGTTCTGTGTGGTGATACTAAAATCCACTCTCCAGTCAGAGGATTGTATCGTTTGTGTGTATGTTCTGTAAATTCAAACAATGTGGTACTCCATAATTCATTTTGTGATAGTAATTCTATCACGCGTTTTTTCTGATTGCAACAGATTTTTTACTTTTTTCTAATCAAATTCATATTTTTCTATAATAGGAATTCATTTCTTCAATATATTATTGACAATTTTAGGCTCAAAAGATAGATTATTAACATGAAGATATATAGATTAATAAACGAGTCTCAAAATTATGCTTGGGGTGATACAAAATTTATACCTAATCTTTTAGGTGAAAAAAATAAGAAAAATTTACCATATGCAGAGTTATGGATGGGTGCTCACTCTAAATTACCTTCAAAGGTTGTTGAAGGCGAGGAGGCTATGCCACTTGATCAGTTGATAGAGGCAGATCCAGAGATTTTTCTTGGTGATGAGGTTGCAAAGAAGTTTCACAATTCTCTTCCTTTCTTATTTAAGGTCCTTTCTGCTGCATCTCCACTCTCGATTCAGGCTCATCCGAACAAGAAGATGGCTGAGGAGGGCTTTGCTAGAGAGAATAGTCTTGGAATACCTTTAGATGCACCTTTTCGCAATTACAAAGATGATAATCACAAACCAGAGATAATTTGTGCCTTGACTGATTTTACAGCAATGAAAGGTTTTCGTGTAATTGATGCAATAATTGAGAATTTTAATTCTACAAATATCGATGAGTTAATTACGATTGCAAAAACTCTTGATTCGAACAATCCTGAGGAATCGTTACGACTGTTTTTTAAATCACTTTTTGAGATTGATAATGATATAATAGAAAAAATATGTTTTGAGCTTAAGAGGAATTCTTCTAAGAGTCTTGAGTTTAAGTGGGTAAAAAAATTATTAGAATTTTATCCTAATGATATTGGAGTCCTAGCACCTTTGTATCTCAATCTTGTTGAGCTAAAGCCAAATGAGGCTCTCTATCTTGGAGCTGGTGAGTTACATGCCTATCTCGAAGGTTCTGGTATGGAGCTTATGGCTAATTCCGACAATGTCTTGCGGGGTGGATTGACACCGAAGCATATAGATCTGGTTCAGTTAAATGCTGTCTTGGAATTTTGCTCTTCGGAGGTTAATATTATTCGCCCAGAGCAGGTTGGAGTAGAGTCAATCTTTACAACACCGTCGGATGAGTTTTTGTTAACAATGATTGATGTCGATGGGGTTGTTGAATTGCCAGCACAAAATTCCATTTCAATTATGATTTGTGTTGATGGAGAGATCGAAGCAAAAGACTTTAGAGAGATTATCTTCTCTGTTGAGCGTGGTAACTCATTTCTAGTTACTCCTGGCGAAGAACCTATTGTTTTTTCTGGAAAAGGAAGAATCTATAGGGCTAGTGTCCCTTTGGTTTAGCTTATGAAAATTTTTCTTGACGCAGACTCTTGTCCTTTGAGGGTTAGAAGTATTATATTAAAGGCATCTCAAAGATTGAAAATACCAACTTATTTTGTAGCTAATGTTCCAATTTCAGTTGAGGGTTCTGAGTATGCGGAGTTTGTTCTAGTCGAGCAAGGTCCAGACATCGCTGATGACTATATTTATGATCATGCTGAGGTTGGAGATCTTGTTATAACTAGAGATATTCCACTTGCTGCAAAATTAGTTGAAAAAAAGCTTGCGGTAATCAATGATAGGGGTGTAGAATATACACAAGACAATGTACAATCTCGATTATCTATACGAGATTTCATGTATGATATGCGTGAGGCTGGCTTTGTTGTAGAAAAGACCTCGAATTTTTCTGAAAAGGATTTGAGGTTGTTTGCTTCAACATTTGATAAATTAATTACAAAAATGTCAAAATTCACTAAATGATAAATTTCAACATTAAAATTACAAAAAAAGATTAAAATTAGATTAAAATAAAACTTTACAGGGTGTGCAATATTGCACTTTTTTTAAAGTATGTTATATTTTTTACAGAGAGGTATGTTTGATGAAAAAATCTTTTTTTAAGACATTTTTGTTGATTTCTTTATTGCTATTTTTGTCTGGATGTCCAATTAAGTCCGCAGAGGAAATTACTGGGACTTGGAAACATCAGTCTGTTGTTAATTCTCATTATTATTTAATTGTAAATGAAGATAGCAGTTTTGAAATCATTAAATTTGTTAACGGAGTTAGCGATACTCCAGTGAAGGGGAGCCTTGAGACATCAGAAGCAGGTAGTTTATCTTTTAAAGTAGAAGAAGATGCTAAAGTGTTTGAGGCTGATATGTATACATCTTTTTTGAGATTAAAATTAGATGGGGTTCCAATGTTGTTTACTAAGTATGAAGGAGCGATAGAGTAATGAAAAAGTTAATATTGTTATTTTTACCATTATTGTTATTGTTTTCGTGTGAGCCTAAGATTGAGGGTGGTGATGTGGATCAACCATATACTCCTTCGACAATTTCGCCAGATTTGAAGGCGCCAGAGGGTATCCAAGTTGTGGAAGATCTTGGCTTGAACAAGATTGTTTGGACACGAAATTATGATGCTGATGCTTATTATGTTATTGCTTCGGATTCAAAGGATGGAACATATACAAAGGTTTCAGAGAATATTCAAGCTGTTGAGTGGGTCGATAGATCTGATCGAGGCGGATATAATTTTTATAAGGTAATTTCTGTTAAATTGCTTCGAAATGGTGCTATCTTTCTAGAGAGTACACCTTCAGCTGCGGTAAATTCAGCTGATCTTTCAGTTGTTGATCAATTAGCAAAGCCTGAAAATTTTGGTGCTAAATATTATTTGTCAAGTGAAAAATACCTTAGAGGTGTTAGATTATATTGGGATGCTGTTGCTGGTGCTGATTATTATAGAATACAGCGAGCTCCTGTAGAGAATGGACTTATTCCTCCTGGTGAAGGTTATGAATTTATCAATAACAGTGATGATTCTCCTCTATTGATAAGTGGTGAAGAGTTTGTAGATGTCTTTGCAAAGAAAGGCCAGTATAGATATAGAGTTGCTGCATATAAATTCGGAGTTGGTACTCAGCCTGAAGTGTCAAGTGAGTTTACTGATTTGTTAAGACCAAATGTTGCAGGTTCTCAGTTTAATTATTGTATAGTTAGTATGTATGGTGATGTTGAGAATGCAACAGCTACGCCTGCTGCAGATAATAGTAGTGTAACAGTTACTTGGGATAGAAACTCACAGGTTCATACATATAGGGTTTACAAATCTGTTGATGGTAAAATTTTTGAACTTAAAGAGACTATCGGTAATAATATGGGATTACCCGAAACATTAGAGTGGGTTGATAGTTCTCTAGGTAGTGAGAGCCCAATTTTTTATAAAATTGAGGCTGGTTATTATGATTATTTCCTATGTAGTGATTTGTTCTTTGTTGAGATGAACAATTCTCTTCTAGTTGAGATTGGAGGCGGGGAATGAAAAAAGTCTTTTTAATTTTAAGTGTTGGTTTGGCACTTTTTTCCTGTAAATTAGATAATAGCGATTTGTTTGGAGATTTCTTCAAGGTTACACCAGTTGCTACTGAGGGTGTTTCTGGAGATATTGGAACAGTCGATAAGAGTGTTGGAACTTCTGAGCCAACTGTATCTCGTGCAAAATTTGCTGATAAAGTCGAGCTTAGATGGGCTGCTATTGAGGGTGTCGATGGATATGTTGTATATTCAAAGAAGGCAAAGGCTGTAACAGATAGTTTTGGCAGGATTGTTGGATTTGAGTATGATCAAGATGCAAAGTTTAATGAGCTTGCAAAGCTAAAAGGAAATGCAACATCATACGAAGATGCTACGGTTGAGTTTGATTCTGCATATTACTATTGTATTAAGGCATTCAAGAAGGTTGGCGAGGATACATTAGAGGGTCTACCAAGTTATGCGTATATTGGATGGACACTTTCAGCACCTAGTTCAGTTGCTGCTACTGAGAAAGAATCACGTGACTTTATCGGAGTCTCATGGTCGAATGTGCCTTTTGCATCAAAATATATTGTTGAGAGAAGTATCTCTGAAGAAGACAATTTTCAATTAGTCGGTGAGACTCTTTTACCATATTACAAAGATGCTGGAAAGTTAGCAAATGGACCTTCAGCTGATTATTATTATGTGTATAGAATTGCGGCTGTAACCAAATATGGTTCAACAGGATATAGCCCAATCTCATCTGCGGGTGCTCTAGTACCTCCAGGCGCAGTAGATCCTCCTGCAATCGTATATGGCTCAAGAGCTGAATCAATAGATACAGTCTTTGCTAGATGGGATGCTGTCGAAGGTGCTACAGGATATATTGTTAGAAGAACAGATCTCGATGGCTCTAATGTTATTGAAACACCAGATGTTGCAACAAATGAGTATGCGGATAACACTGTCGAACCAGGTAAGAGTTACCTATTTTACGTAGCTTGTAAGAATACTGCAGGACAGGTTGGTGGTTTCTCTAAGGATATTGAGGTCGATGGATATCCTACACCAGATGCTGATAATTGTCAGTATGTTAATCAAGGGTATACTATGATGAAGCCAGCATATTTTGGTGCTGCTGTTAAAACTGATACATCTGTGATTATGAGTTGGGATGTAGTTACTGGTGCTGATTCATATAATGTATATATGCAAACTGAGGGGGCAGAACCTATTATTATTTTAGAAGGGTTTTTAGAAAATATCTTTGAATATACTGAATATGATTCGTCTGTTAATCCTAAATTTGCAGTTTCAGCAAGACGAACTATTGCTTCAGGATTTTCAGAGTCTGAATTGACTGATTTTATAACCCCTTTACCTTCTGTGTTGCCAGTTAATTTTGTTGCTAATTCTGGAAAATATGAAGGTGCAAATACACCTTCAATGCGTGGTATTATTGATTTTTCACATGAAAATGAATTCTATATTGTTAAGGGATTTGAGTCAAAATATAAGTTGTATAGAAAGGAGCCTTTTTACAGCGATTTTACTGAGGTTTCTGGATTTTCAGGAAATTTAAATTTTGTAGATACTGGATTAAGTTCATACTCTTATGCTCAATTTAGTTCTCTATTACCGACTGTTCTTCCTCAAGGAGGGGAATCAAGTCAAGATGCCTTAAAGCGTTGTTTATCAACTCAGTATAGATTGGCATATGAAGAAGATGGAGTTATTATTAAAACTGTTGAGACGTCTGGATGGAAGATGTTGAACCATAAAGAGGCCTTCTTTTTGTTTAAAGTCGTAGATCATACAGCTAGTAATAAAATTACTTATCAGATAACTAGTGAATATGCTGCAAATGGTGGTAGTTTTGCTGGAAATATTTATCCTAATAAGGATGAGACTGATCAGGGTTTTTTATCAGGAAATGTGAGATTTAATCCTTATGCTTTTCCTAGTTTAAGTCATCAGGGTATTAAAATTAGATTTATCTTTACAAATTATAGTGATTATCACGGACTAGTTTTAAATGGCGAGACTTATGTTGTTAAAGGTAGCGGTGGAGATGGTGATGTTAATGCATTCTTGAATCCTGACGCTTCTCAGAGTAGTCTGGTTAGCAGTGATTTAAATGAAACTTCAACTTTGACATTCTTTGAAGGTCTTAGCGTTAAGGTTAATTCTAAGATACGAATTAGAAAGAGTGATTCTCTTCCCTTATCTGGAACAGTCTATTTCGATTTGTTTCAAGGTTCTACTAAGTTAACTCATCATGAGTTTCCTTTTACTATCTTTGATGAGATTGTAAGAACTGGAAATTGTCCTGGAGGAAGGAATTATACTCGTGGCAGTGAAACTTCTTCTGGATGGTCCTCTATAAAAGATCCAGTTGACGCTCCTATGACGGCAAGGATTCCAGGCAAAACTCCTAATCTTCAACCATTGGAATAATTTTTTATTTTAATATACAAAGATGCTCGATGTATGTCGGGCATCTTTTTTTGTGTCTTTAAAATTATCGTAGCGGATAATCTCCCGAGTCAGGGGCTGAAATGGTGCGAAGCGTCCGAAGGACTGGAGCGGTTTAGATTATCCTCCTGGCAGTGCATAACAATGTTCAATCTATTTTGTTTGTTTTTTTCGTTTGTTCTATTTCTCGCACTGCCCACGTCGGACGGATGAAGTAAACTTCATCCCGCAAGACCCGGCCTGCTGAAAGCAGGGATGCCCAAATTTCTTCCTAGAAAACCAAAAAAGCCTTGAAATATTATACTTAAAGTTATAAAATATTCTTGTCAACCGACGTAGATGCCTTTGGCATCAGATGGAATTGACCATCGGGGAGTGAAACTGTTGTCGAGCGTCTGGGTAACAGAAATTCAACAAAAGAGGGGTTCAAGATGAATTCTGTAGTAAAATACATTAACAAAGTTGGTGTGGATAAGATTGATTCTGGATTTTTGGCTTATATCGCAAGTCTGGAAAAGGTTAGTGAGGTTTCAAGTGAGATCGCTGCTTCTATCGTTAAGGAATTAGAGGCTCAGAGATCTAATTTGAAGTTGATTGCTAGTGAGAACTACTGTTCTTTGTCAACTCAGTTGGCTATGGGGAATTTGCTTACTGATAAGTATGCAGAGGGTTTTCCTCAACATAGATTCTATGCTGGTTGTGATAATATCGATGATATCGAGTCTTATGCAGTTGATCAGGCTTGTCAGTTGTTTGGTGCTGAGCATGCGTATGTTCAACCTCATTCAGGTGCTGATGCTAATTTGATTGCTTATTGGGCGATTTTGAATACAAAGATTGAGATGCCAGAAGTTGCGAAGCTTGGTATTCCTAGTACTGCGAAGATGGATAAGGCTGCTTTTGACGCGTTGAGAGCTAAGCTTGGAAATCAGAGACTTCTTGGTCTTGATTACTACTCTGGTGGTCACTTGACTCACGGTTATAGATTTAATGTCTCTGCTCAGATGTTTGATGCTTATTCTTACAGCGTTAACAAAGAGACAGGACTTCTTGACTATGATGAGATTGAGGCTCGTGCTATGGAAGTTAAGCCATTGATTCTTTTGGCTGGTTACTCTGCATACCCACGTGCTATCAATTTTAAGAGAATGAAAGAGATTGCTGATAAGGTTGGGGCAGTTTTCATGGTAGATATGGCTCATTTTTCTGGGCTTGTTGCTGCTGGTGTCTTCAAAGGTGAGTTTAATCCAATCGAGTATGCTGATGTGGTTACTACAACTACTCATAAGACTCTTAGAGGTCCTCGAGGTGGTATGGTTCTTTGTAAAAAAGAGTTTGCTGAGGCTGTGGATAAGGGTTGTCCTCTTGTTATTGGTGGTCCTCTTCCTCATGTTATGGCTGCGAAAGGTATTGCTTTCAAAGAGGCTAACTCTGCTGACTATAAGACTTATGGAGCTAAGATTCTTGAGAACTCAAGGGCTTTGGCTGAGGCTTGTATTGCTGAAGGTATGAAGATTGCAACTGGTGGAACTGATAATCACTTATTCTTGATCGATGTTACTGGGTTTGGCTTAAATGGTCGACAGGCTGAGGGTGTCTTGCGAGAGTGTGGAATTACTCTTAATAGAAATGCTCTTCCGTTTGATGTTAATGGTCCGTGGTATACTAGTGGTCTTCGAATTGGTACACCTGCTACTACAACTTTAGGTATGGGTCTTGCTGAGATGAAAGAGATTGCTGCTATTCTTAAGCTGGTTCTTTCGAACACTAAGCCAGCGCTTATTGAGTCTGGTGCTAATGCTGGTCAGCCAAGTAAGGCTAAGTATGAGATTGATGACGCTTCTAAATCAACTGCGATTGCAAGAGTTAAGGCTCTGCTCGACAGGTTTCCAGTCTATCCAGAGTTGGATCTAGACTTTTTAAAAAGCGAATTTGTTTAATATACAAGGCTAGGTCACTTCGGCCTAGCTTTTTTTGACTATATTACTGCTTCCTTCGTGGAGTAATTTAAAGGGGTTTTGTATGGTTAATACTTTGAGAAGTGATACAACTACTAAGTTGCGAAGAATGGCTGGAGCTAGGGCTTTATGGCGAGCTAACGGCATGGAAGAGGAGATGATTGGCAAGCCAGTAATTGGTATTGTGAACTCTTTTACTCAATTTGTTCCAGGACATATGCATCTGCACTCAATCGGTCAAGAGTGTAAGGCTATTTTTGAAAAAGAAGGTTGGTTCGCCGCGGAATTCAATACTATGGCGATTTGTGACGGTATCGCGATGGGGCACGACGGGATGCTTTATTCGCTTCCTTCGCGTGAGATTATCGCAGATACTGTTGAATATATGGCGAATGCCCATAAGGTTGATGCTCTTTTGTGTATCAGTAATTGTGACAAGATTACTCCGGGTATGTTGATGGCTGCGATGCGGCTGAATATCCCGTGTGTCTTTGTCTCTGGTGGCCCAATGGAGGCTGGTAAGTTTCAGGGAAAAAGTTATGATCTAGTCGATGCTATGGTTATTTCGGCTGATTCTACTGTCTCTGATGAGGTTTGTGAGGGTGTTGAGCATAATGCCTGTCCAACTTGCGGCTCTTGTTCTGGGATGTTTACTGCAAACAGCATGAATTGTCTCAACGAGGCACTTGGTCTTGCACTTCCAGGTAATGGAACAATCGTAGCGACTCATGTTAACCGCAAGAGGCTTTTTACTGATGCTTGTAAGGTGCTTATTGAGAATGTACGACGATATTATGAGTATGGCGATGATGCTGTTCTTCCGAGATCCATCGCCACCAAGCAGACTTTCATGAATGCAATGAGCCTTGATATTGCGATGGGCGGTTCGACAAATACAGTCTTGCACTTGTTGGCAATTGCTCGCGAAGCTGAGGTTGATTTTACAATGGAAGATATCGATGCCTTGTCAAAGAAGATTCCTTGTATCTGTAAGGTTGCACCAAACGGCTCATACCACATTGAAGATGTTAATCGGGCTGGTGGAGTTCTCAGCATTTTAGGTGAACTTGACAGGGCTGGGCTAATCGATACCTCTGTAAAAAGAGTCGATTACCTTAGTTTGAAGTATGCCTTGAAGGATAATGATCTATTGAACAAGAATATTACGCAGAAAGCACTTGAGAACTGGAACTCAGCCCCTTGTGGTGTGAAAAACCTCACACTTGGCTCTCAGTCTTCAGTTTTTAAAGAGCTTGACTCGAATAGACAGAGTGGATGTATCCGCAATGTTAGATTTGCATACTCTCAGGATGGTGGTTTAGCAGTATTGGCAGGGAATCTTGCTTTAAATGGCTGTATTGTCAAGACTGCTGGTGTTGATGAGTCGAATTTGACATTTACAGGGCCTGCTAAGGTCTATGAATCTCAGGACGAGGCTTGCGAGGCTATACTTGGGGGAAAAGTTGTTGCTGGTGATGTGGTAATTATTCGTTACGAGGGACCAAAGGGCGGACCTGGAATGCAGGAGATGCTCTATCCAACCTCATATCTGAAATCAATGCATCTTGGCAAGGCTTGCGCACTGATTACTGACGGGCGATTCTCAGGCGGTACGAGTGGTCTATCAATCGGCCACGTCTCTCCCGAGGCAGCAGCAGGCGGTAATATCGGTCTTGTTCGTGACGGCGATGTTATCGCAATAGATATTCCAGCACGAAAGATTGAGATTCAGATTTCTGATTCTGAACTTGCAGCTAGGCGCGAGGCTGAGCTTGCTAAAGGCGCTAAGGCGTTTAAGCCAGTTAATCGTGATAGAGTTGTCTCTAAGTCGTTGCAGATGTATGCACACTTTGCAGAGAGTGCTGACAAGGGCGCAGTTAGGGTCTACAGGGAAGAGTAACACAGTGTTGCTGAAAGTGGCACAGGTGAGAGAAGGGCTGTCGTAAGGCAGCCTTTTTTCGATTATAAAAAAGGCGGAATTATGGAGTTTGAAAAACTATCACCAGATGTTGTGATTGATTGTGTTCAGAAGCATCTAGGAGTTGAGCTCAAGAATATTGTAGATACATACTCAAGTTACATTAACAGGGTCTTTGGGCTTTCTGATTTTGATGGGAACCGCTATATTGTTAAATTTTATCGGGGAGGAAGGTGGAATCCGCTAGCATTAGCAGGTGAGCACCTTTTTTTGAGTGACTTGGCGAAGGCGGAGATTCCTGTTGTCGCACCAATCCCTAATTGTGATGGTCGAACCCTCTCAATCTGTTCTGGCCTCTTTTTTGCTCTCTTTCCATTCCGTTCAGGGCGATTGTTCGAGATTAACTGCGACGAAGACTGGGTTCGCGTCGGGTCGCTGATCGGTCGAATGCACACAGTCGCCTTAACTCGCAGTGCTGACCACCGTCTGATCTATACGCCATCTGAGCTGACCTGCGTCCAGCTTCAGGCTATCCTCGATAGCGAAATTATCCCTGAGGAGCTTGAAGATGAGTTTGCTGATCTTAATAACGAGATTCTTGACATAATTGAACCACTGTTTGAAGGAGTGACTCTTCAGCGAATACATGGTGATTGTCATAGGGCAAATATTTTAGATCGGGCTAGCGAGGGGCTAATGCTGATTGATTTTGATGATATGTGTAGTGGACCTGCGATTCAAGACTTGTGGCTACTTCTTCCTGAACTCTATTGTGATGCAAGGCGCGAGTTTAATCTACTTCTTGAGGGATATACCCAGTTCTGCAAGTTTGATTATTCGACAATCAAGCTTATCGAACCTCTTCGCTACATGAGAATTATCTATTTCCTTAGTTGGTGTATCTCGCAGCAGCATGATTCTAGCTTTGAGAAAAATTTCCCTGGTTTCGGGACTAGAGTCTTCTGGGAAAAAGAGTTACATGATCTGAGACAACAAAAAGAGATTATTATCGACCACTTAGAGCTTACTAACAACAGCTTTACCTTTTAGATGATAGAAAATTAATAATCAAGTATCAATTGTAGTAGTTGATCAAATATGGCAGTCGCAGCATATCCAAACATTAGTCCTGTAATTGTTCTTCGTGCAGGAGTACTTTCAAACTCAAGTGGATACTCATATTGTAATTTTCCATCTATGTACATGGGTAAAAGCATGAGGGTGTAAATTCCTATATGTAGAAGTCGTTGTTCCCATTTCTCCCAGTCGGCAATTTGAAATGCATCCCAGATAAATGAGTCAAAGTGGCCGAGCCAGACACCAAGATACATTGCAGTACATCTCTGGCAGAGAGGCATATATGAGCCATTAGAGTATTGCCAAGTTCGTATATTCCACTGGTGACACCATGGACCATATATTCTGTCATATATAAAATCCTTGTGCTCCTGATTTTCAATTACAGGTGCAATAAACATAAGCAAGGTATTGGCAGTAAATCCAGCTAGGGTCACAGATTTTACCGTCCAGTAAATTCCCTCTTTTGCCTCTTGTGGTATAGGAATATATGTCCAGTCAACATATTTCTTGTCTGCGTTTGGATCAGTATTCTCAATTGATGGACGTTCAGTATATTTTGTACTATTAGAATATTCAGCCGAGTGGGTAGCAATCTCAAATAGATTGTAGGTTAGTTTGAACTCTTGATTTGAAAAAATTGAATTCCCCATAAAAAAGATAATAATTGTTGATATAATAATTTTTTTCATACTGCTATTATCTCTCTCTTTTGGCAAAACTTCAATAGATGTATTGACAATTTTGATAAAATTTATAATACTAACTGAGTAAGAGCACACGCATTGCAGAGGGGGTGATTTTTATCGCTTACGTTAAAGTTGACGACAATGATTCTTTAGAGAAAGCTATCAAAAAATTTAAGAGAATGGTAGAAAAAGAAGGTATCATCCGAGAGTGGAAGAAGAGAGAATACTTTGAGAAGCCTTCTACAATTAAGAATAGAAAGAAAAAATCTCTTGAAAGAAAGAGAATGAAAAAATTGCGAAAAATGCAACAAATGTCTAAAGCTAGCTAATAGCAAAACTGTCCTTTTGGGCAGTTTTTTTTATTTATATGCTAGAAAAAACTTAATTAAAAAGCTAATATTATGTTATAGTTATAATAGCGTAATAAGAGGTATTAAATGAGTAATTTAAAAACAAAATATATGGGACTAGAATTGAACAATCCGATTATTGTATCTAGTTCTAAGCTTACTGGAACCTTGGAGAATCTCCTTGAATGTGAGAAAAACATGGCTGGAGCTGTTGTCTTGAAATCTATTTTTGAGGAGCAGTTAATGGCTCAGACAAATTCTGCAGTTGCTGATCTTGATGTCTTCCAACATGCTGATGCATATGATTTTTTCAATAAGTCAACTGAGAACTATTTTATGAATGAGTATTTGAAATTTATTGAGGATGCGAAGAAGACGATTTCAATTCCTGTGATTGCTAGCTTGAATTGTGTCTCTTCAGGTAACTGGATAGAGTATGCGAGCCGTATTGAGGCTGTTGGAGCTGATGCACTTGAATTAAATATGTATATTTTACCAGCAGATGCTGGGCTCAGTTCATCTGAAATCGAGGCTAAGTATTTAGATGTTGTAAAAAAATTGAAAAATAAACTAAAGATTCCTGTTGCTTTGAAAATTGGTTCAAACTTTTCTGGTATGGCAAATTTTTTCAAGAAGCTTGACACTCTTGGGCTAGATGGTATAGTTCTTTTTAATAGGTTCTATAATTTAGATTTTAACATAGAGAAAGAGATTCTTGTCGCAGGTAAGATATTTAGTCAGCGCAATGAAATCTATAACACCTTGAGATGGACTGCTCTATCTTCTGGTGAGTTAAATGCTGATATTGCTGCAAATACAGGAATTCACTCTGGTGAAGATGTTATTAAGATGCTATTAGCTGGAGCTAAGGCAGTAGAGATTTGCAGTGCCTTCTATGAAAAAGGGCTAGGTCATATTAAAACTTTACAAGCTGAGCTTCGTGATTGGATGATTCGTCACGATTACTCTTCAATTGATCAATTCTGCGGTAAATTATGCCAGGAGAGAAGTGTTAATCCATCTGTTTATGAGAGAGCACAATATATCAAGGCTATAACAGGATTAGAATAATATGATTTTAAAGAAACCGAGTTACGATTTCACAGATATGGAAGCCTTTAAGGGTCAAGCTTTTAAAGATGCTTTGAATTATATCGCAAATGATTATGATACCCTTAGTAAGTTTAGGAAATTTTTCAAACCGTATGTTCCACCACCTTTTTCGAAACTTTATGATAAGATCTTTGTTAATCGAATTAAGAAATACCTTCTCTCGTTTAAGTCGGTGGATGATTTTCAGGCGAATTTTATCTCAAATAAGGTTCTCAAACATATTCTCAATAGCAGTGTAGATAAATTTTCTTTTGAGGGGCTTGAGAAGCTTGATACAAAGGAGAGATATCTCTTTGTGAGCAATCATAGGGATATTGTGTTAGATCCAGCTCTGTTTAATTATGCCCTGTTTAAGGCAGGATTTACCTCGGCACAGATTGCTTTTGGTGATAATTTGATATATAACCGCTTTGTAGAGTATTTAATTCGTATCAATAAAGGTTTTGTAGTACGGCGTAATCTTTCGCAGCGAGAGCAATTGCAAGAATCTATGAAGTTATCTGCCTATATTAACCATACTTTAGAGAATAATGAATCAATTTGGATAGCACAACGAAGTGGAAGAGCAAAAGATGGCAATGATTTTACTCGTACTGCAATACTAAAGATGTTCTATTTGTCAAAGCGTAAGCAGTTTTCATTTCAAGAGTATGTTAAATGGGCAAAGATTGTTCCAGTCTCTATCTCTTATGAGTATGATCCTTGCGATATTAAAAAGGCTGCAGAACTAGCAGATCCTGACTTTAAGAAGAATAAGATGGATGATATAAATAGTATTCGCCTGGGAATTGAGAAGCAAAAAGGTTCTATTAAGGTGGTATTTGGCGATGTCCTTGAGTCTGACTCCAAAAAGCCAAAATATGCGGCTGATTTGTTAGATCATCAGATTATAAATAATTATTATTTATGGCCATCTAATTATATATCCTATGATCTTTTGAATTATTCTGATAAATATAAAGATTTTTATACAGAGACGCAGAAGAGTGATTTCTTAAAAAGGTATAAAGATGTGGATAGCGAAGTCTTTAAGTTTGTTTTGCACCAGTATGCTAATCCTGTCTTTAACAAGAATATTGTAAGAATAGGGGAAAAAGATGATTAAGCGCGGTTCAATTTATATTTTTACTATATTAGTTCTTCTCTTCGTCTCTTGTGAATCTTCTGCGCCAGAGATCTCTGTCGTTCACTGGCAGCTAATATTAGTAAATGATCTTGAGAGAAATATTCAGTATGAGAAATTGAGTGTTTTTTTGCAGGCAAGTGATGAAGATGGAGAAAAAGATCTTGATCAAATTTATGTAATAAATGATGAGAATGAGCTTTACTGGGAAATTGGTTCTGCTCAATGGACCACCATGGAGAGGGATGGATCTAAGTGGTATGGTTATTCTGATTTTACCATGTATGACAAATCTCCGTTTCCTCGTGGAAAATATAGATTTATGGTTACAGATGTCTCTGGAGAACGGGATGAGAAGGAGATTTTTGTAAATATTGACAGATTAGATCCTGCTAAAATTAAATTTCCCTCTATTTCAGTCAAAGATGAGAAGTTTTATGTCGATACTGAATATGAGAACGTTATGACAATAATTTATGATGCTAATAATCGTTACATAAATGGAAATATTATCGAATATGATGTAACGCCTATTAGAGAGTTTCCAGATTTTACTAGTCTGTATGCTGGGAGAAGGAATAAATTATTCTTATACGTTGTTACTGATGGAGGTTATGGTCTATTAAATGGGCCATATAAGGACCTGATTCAACAGTGATGTGAGGTCGTAGTGAAGAGAACTTTTTTTATTATTTTCCTGTTATTTTCATTATCTGCATTCGCAAATAGTGATAATTTTAAGAGTGGTCAATTGTATCTAGCGTACAATCTTCCGTCTAAAGCAATTCCTTTTTTTCAAGAAGAAATTAGCCAGAATCCTGACAATATAGATGCCTATCTCTTTCTTGGGCTCTGCTTTGAAATGGAAAAACAGCATATGGATGCTATAGATGTATTAAAAAGAGCCTCGTTCCGTGCTGAGAATATTCCATTGATTCATTATAACATCGGTAACAATTATTTTAGTCTAGGTCAGTATCAGGCTGCAAAAGAGGCTTACACTAAGGCTCTTGAGATTGATAGCCAATACTATAACGCATATTTAAATCGGGCTAATGCTTCGTTTAAATTAAATGAGTTTGGTCAAGCTATATTTGATTATAAGAGTTATATCTCGATTTATCCCGAAGCGCCTCAGCGAGCAAAGATTGAACAGCTTATTCTAATGCTTGAGCAGAAGATTGCTGATATTGAGAAACAACGACAATTAGAGATTCAACGACAGAAAGAGGAAGAAGAGAGACAACGTCAGTTGCTTGAAGAGTTGCTCGGAAGTGTTCAGGATCCAGATTCAGGGGTGTCGGTTGATGATAATACACCTGAAGGTTACGATTTAGAGTTTGATATTGTTGAGTAGGAGTGTATATGTCTTCAGATAAAGAAAATAAAGACAAGAAGATGGTTTTTTTTATGCTGGTTGCTGGTCTCTCAGCTGCATTAACTATTGCGATGTTTGTGATTTTGCTTGTTGTCTTGATGGGTAAAGATAGTTTTGATAGAGATGCTGTCTACGAGCAGGCTGTTTTTTACTATGATCTTGAAAACTATCAACGATCGTGGGATTTGGTCGATCAGATCTTGATCAAAAATTCTAAAGACCAAGAGGCTTTGGCTTTGCGAGATAAGATTATTGAAAAGGCTGCTCAAGAGTTGGATTTAGATAATACCTCATTCGTAGATGAGGAGTTGCGAAGATTGCGCGAGACAATTGCCCGGCTAGAGAGTGATTCTTCTCTTTCAGCTGATAATGAGTTAGAGAAGTTACGGCTAGAACGAGAGAAGATTCGTCAGGAGCAGGAGCTAGCCGAGGAGAAACAGCGTCTAGCCGAGCTCAAGAAAGAGCATGAGAGGAAGGCGGAATTAGAGCGACAGGAAGAGTTAGAACGCCAGAAACAGGCTAAGTTACAACAAGAGAAGGAAGCCAAACTCAAAGAGGAAGAGCGCCAACAACTATTGAAAGAGCAGGAAGAGCAACGTATAAGAGAAGAGAAGATAAAAGAGGCGCAGAGACAGGAAGAGTTAAAACGGCAAGAAGAGCTTGCTCGACAGCGGGCGATTGCTAAGAAGCACATAGATGAGGGGAAGCGACTGCTCGAAGCGGGGGATTATCCTAAGGCACGTGAAGAGTTTAAGAAGGCTAGTGAGGCTGATCCTACAAGTGGGGAGCCAGAGGCCTATATTGCTCATACATATATCCTTGAAGATCAGAAGAATAGTGATAACTATGAGAATATTATGACTCTTTCGGACAATTCAATTAAGAAAGATAAGGATTTTTGGTTATCGCATGAGAATAAAGGAATTGTTGAGAGTGAAAAGAAGAATTTTAAGAAGGCTGAAGAAGAACTTTCAAAGGCAATCTCTCTTAACAAGGACTCTTTTTTAGCTCAATATAATCTTGCTATTGTATATTTCAGGACAAAGCAATTTGCAAAGGCTGCTACTGCTTTTTCTAGAGCATATGATATCAATCCTAAATCTGAATCCTCAGCATACAACTCTGCAATTGCCTACTTTGCAATAAAAAAATATGATCAAGCCTTGTCTATGTTGAATAAGACCCTCGATGCTGATCCTCGCTACCATAAGGCCTATTTTACAATGGGAGAGATCTACAAGGAGAAGGGTGATTTTTCTAATGCTGTCAATGCTTATAAGAAGGCGATTCTTCTTGATAAGAATAATAACATCTATCATGGTTCTCTTGGCTTTGCTGCACACAGTGCGGGAGACTTTAAGCTTGCTGAGGAGTCTTACCTAAAGGCAATCTCTCTTAATGCTGAAGATCATCTATCAAGTAACAATCTAGCTAGATTGTATCTTGATACAGGAGATGTGAGTAAGGCAATGATCTATGCTACAGTTGCGGTTAGGTTAAGGCCTGATAATGCTGGATATAATTTTACATTAGCACGAGCATCAGAGAAATCTAATGATATTGACAATGCTATAGCCTTCTACAAAAAATCGATTTCGTTAGATTCTAAATATCTTCTTCCATTAATAAATCTAAGTAAGATTTATCAGAATCAAGATAAGTTTGATGATGCTCTAGATCTTCTGCTCAAGGCCTATCAGATTGATAAGAGTTCAGTTGATGTGAATCTGAATTTGGGTTCGGTAATGTTTAAAATGGCTATGTATGATGATTCTTTAAAATACTTGATGAATGTAATCAAAGCAGATTCCAAGAATATCCAAGCGAATTTCTTGATAGCTGAGTGTCTTAACAGACAGGGCAAGAGTGATATGGCGATTGCTCAGTACCGCAAGGTTATTGAGTTAGATCCTAAGTCAGTTGACTCCTACTACAATCTTGGAATTCTCTATTTCACAAATGGCAATAAGAGTGAAGCTATTATTATGATGAGAAAGGTCTTAGAACTTGATCCTAATTATCCAGAGAAGTCATCTGCTGAGAAGATAATCTACAGCTAAAAAAAAGGCTCCCATCGTGGGAGCTTTTTTCAACTTTTTGTTTTTTTCCTCTGCTTTTTTTCTTTTTTCTTCTTTCCTTTTTTTATTTTATCAATCTCTATTGTTGTCCAAATATCGAAGAAGTTAAGATTCTTGTTAACTTCAATTGCCTGATCAGTTAGTTCACTAGATGTGGAGGCTAGCTCTTCAGATACACTTGCATTATTCTGTGTAAAACCATCAAGTTCTATTACTGATAGGCTAATTTCTTGTGAGGCCGCATTTTGCTCCTTGTTCGCACTGCTTATCTCTGTCGATAACTTTGCATTTTCCTGAATATTTTGTATCATCTTCCCTAGTAGCTCTTCAGTCTGGCGAGCAATCTGTCGAGAATCCAACGACAGTTCAGTTATTTCTGTCGCGGCATCTTTGCTTCGTTCTGCAAGCTTTCTAACTTCCGCTGCAACGACAGAGAATCCCCGACCATTTTCACCTGCTCGTGCTGCCTCAATCGCCGCATTAAGTGCTAGCATATTAGTCTGCTTCGCAATATCCCCGACAATTGAAATCCTATCAGAGATCTTCTCAATAGCACTGACTGCTTTATTGAGCGCAATTTGACCAGCTTCCGCATCTTGCGCAGCCTCGATCGAAATATTCTTTGAGAATTCTGCGCTTTCAGAATTCTGGACAATACTTGAGACCATCTCCTCCATTGATGCTGATATCTCTTCGGTTGTCGCAGCCTGTTTAGATGCTGCATCTGATAGAGTGTTCGAAGCCTCGTTAAGCGTCTTACTGATCTCAGTCATAGAATTAGATTTCTTTTGAATCTCACCCATTACCTGTATCAGCTTGTCAGCCATCTTTTTTGTGTTTTTGAGTACATTTCCAGCTTCGTCCTCTCCACGATTTTTAAAGCTAAAATTCATATTTCCCTTACTCATTATCTCTACAATTGAATCAAGCTTTTTAAGAGAGAGTAATATATCTGCTGATACCAGAATTTGTAGTATCACTGTGATTAAGAAAATAGCTAAGACAATTGTTGCTAAAGTCAGTAGCATGCGCCTACTAGTTTTAAATACTTGCTCAGATTGATAGAGGTCGTATTCTGATAGTGAATTATAGCTTTTAATATTTAGTTCTAGTAGATTAGATTTAATAGTCTGGATTTTTTCGTAATTATCGATAAACTGCGTTGTGTAACTTTTTATCTTTTCATTATCGTTTTTTGCAGCCAAAGGAAGTCCATAAAATGGGGTATCTTTTAGCATTTTCATAGCAAATGTAGCATTTTCTATCGATTCATCAAGAAGTTTTACTAGACTCTCTTTTTTGGTAATATCTTTTTCCATCTCTGTGAAAAGATTTAATATTTGATAGTTTAAAGTGTTGTTTGCAGCAGCACTCTTGATTATCTGGCGCTCGAGGGTTGAAATTTTATTAGCCTTCTGAGGATCTGAGAGTGCATCGCTGACCGAGTTGATGTAGTTAGTCGATTGAGCAACCGAGTTCTCGACAATACCCTTGACATTTTCTGAAATCTCTCGATTTGCCATAAAAAGCGTGTTAGTCTCATCAATCAGTTCTATCATCTTATCTTTTTCATAGCCAAAATCTTTGAGCAACGAGACATCAAAACCATTTAATTCTCCTATAATCTCATCGTATGTTGCGTTCTCTGAGAGATAGTCGATAGTTTTATTGTTGATTTCATAAGCATCGTTAGAAGACTTAATCAACTCTTGCCGTGTTGTTAGCACATCTCCCATAATATTGCTTAGAAAAAAAGTTGTTATTAAAAAAAGAATGACAATTATCAAGAAAAAAATGCTAGGAATTTGTAGTTTATATCGAATTTTTAAGTTTTTTAATAAATTCATACGACCTCCATATTAATTATAGAGGAAAACAACTTAATTGCAAAAAAATGACGCTTTTTTAATATGGTAATCAATCGATTTTTCTATAGCCTCTTTATTCGATAACTTATTCTCTCGTTTTTTGAAGGCGTAGGCTAGGGGTAGAATACAGGGATGAATCTCTGCGTTTTTTTTCATCATCACAAAGAACTCTTTGCATACCTTAGTTTCATCCTTGCTGAATTCTTGTTGATGAAAATTTGTTTCAGCCTTATTTATAATAACAAACTCATCATTATCTTGAATAGCATTGAATTTTTTTATAAATAAATCCCTATATATGCTGGCTCTCTTCGTGACAACCTTATTGCCATCCTTTTTCCCATCCTTAGGTTTTGCCAGCCTGAAATTCATCGTCTCATTAGTCTGAAAACGGTCGGAATTTGTTAAGAAAGTTTTATGGTATGCAGTGTGGTTAGCATATGCCTTATTATTCACGATAGCAAAGTCTAGCCCAACACAGATAATCTCCTGAGAACCCTGTTTTAGCGCAAAATCTACCGCACTAAAGCTTGCATTTCCACCACTACAATCATAAGCTGGTAATTTCTTATCAACTAATAATCTGTAAGGATGGTTGCTTAGAAAATGTATTGTATTTGAGTTGGAGATTGACCACTCTGTTAGGAATTCATTTACGCGCACTGTTGTTTGATTGACCATTCTGTAGTGCATACTTGTAAAAAACTGAGGATCAATCGATATGCTGAAATCTGCACTGATTCCATTTGCTTCAAGAATTGGTATTGCTGTATCGACTGAAATAATTTTATGGGTAATCTGTAGCTCTTTGATTCTTTCGAATTTTTCCTCAAGGCTAGGTCCAGCCGCCACGACAACAACCTTGTCTAACCTCGGCGGGAGTTTTCCTTTTGCCAAAAAATTTATCTTTTTAAAAAAATTATCAGCCCAGACCTTCCCTAATTCTGCTTGTGTTGCGATATCGCCCTGCAACTGCTCTTGAAAGTGGCTGAGATTAGCTTTTACAATTTTAAAATAATCTGAGAAGTAGTTTACCTCGTTCTTTATCTCCACAACTGATAGTGAATTATGTAAAATCGGCTGGTAAAGAGAGTGCAACATCGGAACTAACCGAGAGTCTATCTCTTCGAAGCTGTCAAACCTTATCAAATTAACCGAGGGGTCAAGGACGTGACCATTTTCGATAAAGCTCTCATAAATATCTGGGTGGGTTATAATTATGATTCTGTTAGGCGAGAATCGATTGATAATCTGCTTGATGTGGTGTCCAGCGCCAAGCCCAAGCGAGATAACAGTAGAGTCAGGTTTGAGGTTAGCAATAACATTCTCTACCTCTTTTGCTACTGAGTATCTTGAATGAAAAGTGTAGTTATCGATAGCTGGAATCGCATAATTGTCTTTGCTTTGAATATATTTTATCTTACTCATATTTTTCACTTTTACTTCTAAAATAACTGATGGTTTCATCTCTATTATTTTTGAAATTTCTCACTCTTTCAAGGTCTAAGAGCCTTAGTATTCTGATATTTTCAATTTTTCCTGCCTCTAATTCATCTATTTCTGCATCTATTGCCTTTTTGATATGGGAAAAAATTTCATCTAAACGACCTTGGTTTATTTGAGTCGCGGTGGTTGAAATTTCTGGTTTAACAGCCATATTTGATGCAATCCTTGCAAATACCTCTGTCGATATATCGAAATCAGTTGAGAGATCGGAAGAGATCCGTTTGAAAGGATATCTTTGATAGATTTGGGTAAAGTTTTTATGAAAAAGTTTTAAAACACTCCTGTAATCTGAAATTTTATTTCTGTGAAAAAGATGCCACTCCGGCTTATCAAATCGATTTTCCCAATTACGCAACGTTGCAAAGGACTCATGCTCCTTTGGGTATGGTTGTTTGTTTGGAAAATCGAGATCCATCCCTACGAAAAACACCTCGCCACAGTTAAGGTTTTTAGCAACCTTTAGTGCTGCAATTGTCACGCTAGCTGATTCTGTTAGAATTGGCACTGGCAGTTGATTGCTAAGGATTCTGTTTATATCCTCATTATCAGAAAATACAAATTTTTTTTCAAAAAAACGACAGAAGAGGGGATTCGAGGTTGCGGAAAATATTCCTATAGTGTTCTCTGCACAATCTTTATCAAAGTACTGACCAGAATAAAATCCTGGATCAATATTTATAACCATATCTGGATGAATATTAAAATGGCTGAGGATTTTCAACGACGATGAGCAGGCAATCGTTACGAACTTAGACGAGTATTTCTGAATTAGCGAAATATTGCTTTTCAGGCTAGGTCCTGGTGCAAGAATCAGAACATGTGCCTTATTGAGATTGATTTCAAGATTCTGGCTGAGACTCTTCATGTTTCGCGAGAAGTTTTTTATCCAGAGAGGCCCAAATTTTGTCTCAGTCGCTAGTATATGTTGTTGCTCTCTAATCTCTTCTTTGAGAAAACCCATGATATAGCGAAATTCTTGGGAAAATATTCTGCAAGCTGGTTCCCAACTTATTATTTTAAGCTGATTTAGAATGTTTTTTCTTATAAAATTCCTGATCTTCTCTAGTTGGTCAATATTTGCATGGTTAGGTTGAGATTTTTCTGAATACTTATCAAGAAAACTATCATCTGGATTGATAGTTAGAAGATTTGAGTCAGGATATCTCTTCTCGATAATCTCTGTGAGATAGGGAAGTGATGGAAAAATTAAAATTATACTGGAATCACTTTGAATCTCCTGCCTCTGCAAGAAATTCTCAGCCTCCTTGATTGGATCGAATTTAGAGTGGAGTTGCTTGTTTGAGTAACTTGCAGTTAATATTCCGCTACGAGCTTGGGAGAATTCTAGCATTACTCCTCCGAGAAGAAAGAGTTGTAGATTGTTTTGGTCTCCAAAATCTTATCAATGAACCTCAGGGCGCGTACTTTTGTCGTGTTTGTATCATTGATAAACTCTTTCAAAAAGCCAATGGTGTGGACTTGAATTTGTTGCTCGCTTACATCGATTGGGAGATTGAGCGCGAAGATGAAATTGCCATATCCGATTCTAAGGACAGAGATTAATGATTCTAAGAATAACTGAATAAGGTTGATAAAAATCTCGGATTCTATCTCGTAGTAGGCGCCTGAAATGCTGTATGAAATTTCGGAGAAATCAACATTTAATAGAAGAAAGGTCTCCTCTTCGGTTTTTTCAATAAAGGAGAGAAACTCATTTAGCTTAACCTCTGATTTTTTATATTTTATACTCTTTAGCTGTGTTGCAAGTTTATAAGAGAAAATTTTTTCAGCAAGTATAGCCTTGTTTTCTATTATGATTTTATAGCTACTGTTATTGTTGACCCTGGAATTTGTAATTATAAGCATAGCTTTCTCGTTATTGTGAGAAAAGTAGATCTTGTAGAATGTGTTTGTGTTTTTATAGTCGCTGAAGGAGATATAGTTTCTGATTGATTTTTGACATAGCTCACTTGAGTCGTTTTTTTGTATAATCAGCCTTGATATTGATGTGTAATCTAGGTTCTTAGATGCTACGTGAAAATAGGCTTCTCGCTCAGCATCAAAAAAAAGTAGCGCACCTGAGTTTATATCAAGATAATTTGCCAAAAAATTAAATACATTATATGGTGCATCAAAGCCAGACTCCATATTGTTTATCAATGAAATGAGAAATTCAGCATTTTTATTTACTTCTATATGACAAAGGGCTTTGTTTAAAAGCCCTTTATTTTGGTTATTTGTCATAAGTATCTATACCTAATGTACTAAAAAGCCTTTTGTATATTTCAAAGTTGTCAGAATTAGCAAACTCTTTAACTTTTTCGTCAGGAAGGGATTCTAATAGTTCATCTAAGTATATTAATATAGTTTTTATATCTTTTTTGATATTATCTGGAAGAGTTTCAAAAGGGTTAGACTTATCACTTACAGATTTGATGTTAATCACATCTTCATTGTCTTCTTTGTCCTCGTCAGAGTCACTATCAATTGGCTGGTCTAAGAAGTTGCTTTGGTCTTCATAATCAGAAGAAGAGTCCTCTTCGATAGATTCATCAAGTATAAAGTCATCCTGTCCTTCTGTAATATCTGGCATTCCTTCAAACTCTTGTTCATCAATCTCTATTGATTCGTCAATTTCAAAGTCTAGATCATCTACATTTATTCGTGTGTCATCTGTCTCATCAAATAAATCATCTTCACTTTCAAGGATTTCTGCGTTGAGTTCTTCTTCGCTCAATGCTACTACTTCATCAGCAATAATATCATCAGCACTTGGAAGTTCTTCATCTTCAGAAATTGAAATTTCTTCTTCAAGCTCTTCGTCTATATCATCGGTGCTGTTAAAGTCGATATCATCAAGGATTATGTCATCCTGTTCTATTATCATTTCATCAGATTCAGAACTATTGTTAATTATTGATTGAGAAACCTCTTCGTCGACTTTATCATTGTATTCTTCTTCTAGCTCAATGTTTAAATCCATAGGTTCTTCTTTGATTTCAGCATTGTTGATTATATTGAACAACTCATCATCAGACAAGGCAATCGTCTCATCGTCTGTGTAGAATGGATCTTCTTCTTCGCTCTCTTCATCATCAGCAGATGGGAAAATATCCTCTTTTACCTCAAAGTCCATATCATCGTCAAGCGACATCTCATCACCACCGAGCTCTAGCTCATCGTCAAGCGACACTTCATCACCACCGAGCTCTAGCTCATCGTCAAGCGACACTTCCTCACCACCGAGCTCTAGCTCATCGTCAAGCGACACCTCATCACCACCGAGCTCTAGCTCATCGTCAAGCGACACCTCATCACCACCG
>JAFGXN010000104.1 GCA_016936615.1 Spirochaetales bacterium
GTTGACAATTCCTACTCCATTTTTTCTTATTCCGTACAGTAGAAGCTATTTTTCATTTCTTATAGGCGCTTTTGGTTTCATTCTGATCATGATTTTTAATTTTAAAGATTTTTTGAAACATATTGAGGATAAGTAAGAGAATCTTAAAAATTTAGTTTTATAAAGTAGGTTAAACACTGCTGCTTATGAAATATAGTATTTTAATGCAGGTGCCTTAAAAATAATCGCTTGTCAATCTGGATATTCGTCTGCTAGAATGGCGGAGGGGAGTTACGTGAATAAAGTTGAGAAAAAATATTTTTTTATAGTTTTGGCTATTCTTTGTTTTTTTATTTTTTCATGCGGTGTGAGGTCAGTTTCATTTATTGACAAGAATGTTGAAAATGCTGTACGACAAACTCTTAAAGTTGTTGATAGAGATTTGACTAGACTTGATTTAAGGGAAATTAAAGAGTTAGAACTTGAGGTTCTTCATTCTGCTGATGATTTGCATCTATTAAAATCGATTAGAAATTTATCAATTAAAAACTCTACTGATTTAAGTGGTTCAATAGTTCTGCCTCCTTTAAAGAAGTTGAAATCATTATCTATCAGAGGTACGAAAATTGAGAAAATAGACCTGACTGATTGTAGCAAATTAAAAGAGGTTGATCTTTCTTTTAATGAATTAGATGAGATAATTTTCCCCATAGATAATTATATTGAAGAGTTATTTTTAGATTCAAATAAGTTAAGAAATATTGATTTAACAGATTTGCATAATTTAGTGGAATTAGATTTAAGCTTGAATAGAATAATAACTCTTGATTTATCTAATCAAAATAAATTGTTGAGGTTAAAGGCTGATTTTAATGAATTGGAGAGTCTTTTTTTAGATAATTGTCATTCATTGGAGTTTCTTATTTTGAATGATAATTGTTTAAAAGTATTAAATTTAAAAGAGTTGAAAAATTTGAAAGTTCTTTCGTGCGAGAATAATTTTTTGGATGAATTAGATGTCTCTCATAATTTGAATTTAAGATCAATATCTTGTGGTAATAACTTTTTCTCAAGCCTCGATATTAGCTTGAATTTAAAAATACAATCTTTTTCTTCATCATATAAGTCTGGATTATATTTAGATGTCCCTCCTGGATCTGGAATCACTCCAATTTTTCATCCTAGAGATTATTTTGTTGAAAATCGTGATTTACTTGAAAAGGTAATCATTTCAGAAATTCAAAATAAGTTTGTAGTCTTTTCATTAAATGATAGTGCAAAAATTGTAAATAAAGAATCAGGAAAATATGTGTTGTTAGATTCAATTCTTAGAAAGGCTCCTAGCCCTAGGATTCTGGATTTTAGTGATTAATTATTAATCTTTTACTCGTACTATCCCAAAATCAAGCGAAACTGACTCAGAAGGGAAAGAGTAATTAAAAACATCAGATTTCACGATTTTGGTTGTGGAGTCTGTTCTAAATTATAGTAACTGAAATTCATATTTACATGAATTTCAGAACCAATTCTTGCAACAGTTAATCTGCGGCAAGGATTGGAGGGCAGGCGAAGCCTGGTCGCTTGCGACCGTAGCCCGGAAAGCCTGATAGCTTGCGTTGTGTTTGTCTTCGAATTGTTTTGACTGCAATTCACAACGCAAGGTAGCCGCCCGAATTCTTATTACAAACTCTATTGAGACTCTTCCGCAGCTTGTGAGTTACAAGAATTTCTTTGATGGGTTTGGTAATCCGGGCTATTCGGTGGATGCTAATTGTGATTCCCCAAATTCCTATCATATTAATTCCCAAATTAGCGGTCATAAGATTTGGCCCAAAAACAGGCAAATTCCCAAGATCTCAGAAGTTTTGGAGAAGCTGAAATAACTATTATCAGTTTTCAGGATAAAATTTACTGCAAAAAAAGGACTTGCTCAAAAGAATAATTGAAAAACCAGGAAATATACAGTATTATATGACTAGGAGGCAGTTATGGTTAATAAGAATGAACATATTCTTGTAGAAATTCTTAAATTAAATCCAGTAGATAGAGTACAGCTTTTAGAAGATATCTTTGAAAGTTTTGAAGCTACAGATAGAACTCAAATTGATGAATATTGGGCTGAGGTTGCTGAAAATAGAATTGATGCATATAATAAGAATCTCATTCAAGCTGTTTCTATGGAAGATGTTTTTAAAGGTGTAGAATAATAGCATGCACGTAAAATTTCTTTCTGTTGCAGAATCAGAATTCAAAGAGTCTATCTCTTATTATAATTCTCAAAGCGAAGGGTTAGGTTATGTTTTTGCTCTAGAAATTAGAAAAAGCATCGAAAGAATTGTTCAATTTCCTGAAGCTTGGAATAAGTTTTCTTATAATACAAGACGTTGTCGTTGTAAAAGATTTCCATTTTCTATAATTTATCAATTTAAAAACAATGAGATTTTAATAGTTGCAATAATGCATATGAATCGTGATCCAAAAAAATTAAATAAACGAATTTAGTCGTACTATCCCAAAATCAAGCGAAACTGATTCAGAAGGGAAAGAGTAATTAAAAATATCAGATTTCATGATTTTGGTTGTGGAGTCTGTTCTAAATTATAGTAACTGAAATTCAAAATTATTTGAATTTCAGAACCAATTTTTGCAACAGTTAATCTGCGGCAAGGATTGGAGGGCAGGCGAAGCCTGGTCGCTTGCGACCGAAGGACGACTTGCTGGCAGTGTGTACACTGCCCACGCAAGTGGCTGAGGAGTACCTCATCCTGCCCGGAAAGCCTGATGGCTTGCGTTGTGTTTGTCTTCGAATTGTTTTGACTGCAATTCACAACGCAAGGTAGCCGCCCGAAACATATTTTTAAATAATATATTTTTCCCTTGACTCTCCCCTTTGGGGGAGGGTTTATATTTATTGAAGAGGAGATGATTATGGATAAAATTGATATGAAGAAGACTATTAAGGTGGCTTTTGGAGCTAAGGCTGAGCCTGCGGTTGTTGTGATTCCTGCTATGAATTATATTACGTTTGCGGGGCATGGGAATCCGAATGGCTCGCAGCTTTTTCAGGATGCGGTCGGGTTGCTGTATGGTCTTGCTTATACTCTGAAATTTGCAGCTAAGGGGCGGGGACAGGATTTTGTGGTTATGCCGCTGGAAGGGCAGTGGTGGTGCAATGAGGATGAGATTTTTGATACTGCGAAAAAAGATCAGTGGTTCTGGAAGCTGATGATTGCTCTGCCTGATTTTATCTCGCAGGACGATGTGGATTCTGCGAAGGTTGCTCTTAAAAAGAAGAAAAACCCTCCGATGATTGATGATGTTCTGTTTGAGCGGATGGAAGATGGGGAGTCTGTGCAGATTTTGCATACTGGTCCTTACTCTGAGGAGGCTCCGACGATTGCCCGCCTGCACGAATTTGCTCGTGACAATGGTTATTCTCTCTGCGGCAGGCATCGTGAGGTCTATCTCAGTAATCCTGAGCGAACTCTGCCTGATAAAATGAAGACGGTTATCCGGCATCCGGTTGTAAAAAAATAATTTATCGCTTGTGAAAGTCTTTCTCCTTCTATAATATTACTTGTGGAGGAGATTATGCTTTCAATTGGGGAATTTTCGCAGGCAGCACGTCTGACTGTGAAGACTTTGAGGTATTACCATGATCTGGGAATCCTGCTTCCTGCAAAGATTGATGCGGATTCTGGTTATCGTTATTATGATGCGCAGAGTCTGCAGCGGGCAGCTGCGATTTCTGCGTTGAAGGATTTGGGGTTTAGTTTGAAAGAGATTCAAAATATTTTGCAGCAATGCAGCTGCGAAGATGATCTGACTTCTTTTGTTTCTTCAAAACTTGCTGAGGTAAGGCAGAAAAAGGCTGAACTTGAAGAGCTTGAGTCGCGCTTGAAGAGTTTCCAGCTTCAGTCGCAGCGAAAGATTCCTGACAGAACGGTAGGTATTATAGAAGAGTTTGATTTTGAGCTGCCTTCATATGTGAGTTTGTCTGTTTCAGGCAGGTACAGCGATATAGGTAATGGCTTCAGGCAGTTGTTTAAGCAATACGGAAGATATATCTGCGATTCGCCATATGCTTTTTTCCATGATATGGAATATAAAGATGATGATGCCAGGATGGATGCTGTTGTTGCTGTTAAGTTAACGGCAAAGCGCGATGCTAATCTCTGCAAGGCTTTGTCTGGTCATGCTGTAAAAACCGTGCATAAAGGTCCTTATGGCGGGCAGGGTGCGGCATATTCTCGATTGTTCGAATATTGTCACCAGCACGGGTATATCCCAAAGCCGCCAATTATTGAACATTACGTGAAAGGGCCGGGGATGATTTTTAAAGGGAACCCTCAGAATTATGTTACTGAGTGTATTCTGCTGGTTGAGTAGAATAGGTTCAAGTTTCTGTTCGCTGGCGCCAGCCATCCTGGCTGTCTTCCGCTATCGCGCGCTCACTGCGCTTCAAATCTTCTCGACGCGGTTAAGTAAAAAAA
>JAFGXN010000105.1 GCA_016936615.1 Spirochaetales bacterium
GTCATATGACTAGGATTTTTTTTGAAGAAAAATTTCATTTTTTTGTAATAATATATTATGAGGTAAAAATGGAAAATTTCAAATATTCAAAAATCATCACAACAAAACTTGAAAAAGGAAAAGGTCCTAGAGAAAAACTCCTAACAGATGGACCAGAAATCCTAACAGAGCAAGAACTACTTGCAATAATAATTGGTTCAGGAACAAAAGGGAATAACGTACTCAAACTTGCCCAAACCCTTCTTGAAATCGCCCCACTACAAGATCTAGATCTAAATGAAATACAAAAGATAAAAGGTATTGGCTCATACACTGCGGCTAGAATTGCAGCAACATTAGAGATTGGCAAGCGAATGCACAAAAAAAACATTCTAATCATAGATCAACCAGTCAAAGCTATAGGTGCATTAAGCTTTATCGCAAGAAAGCAAGAAGAAAACTTTGTACTAATAACATTAAATGGTGGAAACCAAATAATTAAAACTCGCGTAATATTCAAGGGAACACTAAATAGATCTATTGTTCATCCACGAGAAATATTCGCACTAGCACTCCAAGATAGAGCTGCAGGCATAATTGTCTCCCACAACCACCCTTCAGGCAACTGCGCCCCAAGCGGAGAAGATATAAACATAACAAAAATAATCAAAGACTCGTCAAAGATAATGGGGATACAGCTAATCGACCACATAATTATATCAGAAAACAGCTACTTCTCATTTATTGAAAACGAATTGATATAAAAAAATCCCAGGAGACTCTCCTGGGACACTCTATTTAACTTCTTTTATTGACCGAGATCGAACAATGCACCAGCATTAGCCCATCTACCATCAATATCAAACTTAGTCTCAAATCCAAGATAGAAAATCTGCATTACACGAAGCTTAAACTCCATCTTAATATACATGTCAAAGGAACTTCGTTGGTTGTAATATACCATAAAAGTTCTCTCATTCTCAGGATCTAACTCCGCAGAATAATTAGTATAAAGATAAGTATTTAAATCTGCCCAGAGAAACTTATAATTACCCCAAGATTGAGCATCTACCTGAAATCCGAAAAAATTTAAGAAATTAGCAAATGATTCCTCGACCTTCTCAAACTCGACATTTGCCTCAGGAGTAGACCATCCCTTTAAATCAGCAATTGTAATAGTAGGAAGATTCATAACAAGCTTTAAAGTCGCCCAAGTCTCAAATCTCTTTGCATAATCTCCCCTGACCTCAAGAGGAATATAACCAGCATTACCAATCTTATCAAACCATCTCACTCCGAGATCCCAATCAAGACGACCACTAAACCAATTTGATTTACGCTCAGGAGCAATATCCCACATACCACGTTTACCATAAACCGACCACTGAACCTTATAATAATCCGCAGTCTTTCTAGGAATCTTAACAAAAGCTCCATAATAGTCTGTGACCTGCTTTCCAAAATAATCCTTTAAAAGTATCCAGTTAGTCTGATTTGTAGTATCTAGTAAATCGTCCAAATGCATATTCATAAACCACGGTGCTAACTCACAGTTGAAAGAAGTTCCAATGCTTGTCTCTAATCCATGAGTAAACGGAACATCAGGATACTCAGTCTTTCCAAAAGATATACCAGTGAAAAGAGTATTTAAAATATATTTCTCTTTATCTGGTAAATCTGTCTGAGGTAAATAATATTCAATATTTAAACCATTATCCTGAGGATTAGTAAGCCATTGTCTAAACAAACCCTTATACCCGAGATGGAAATTCATCCATACTGTAGGATCTGGAAGAACAATCTTCTGATTCCACTGTAGCTTCCACCATGCAAAGGCAGTCTCGTAATTACGATCTACATAATTCTGCCCTCTATCTCGAAGCCTATCCTGTTGACCCCAAAAATCTTGATGCTCAGAATACTTAATATGTCGACCATCTGTACCACCTGAATAACTCTTAGTCTGAATACCTCCACCTACAGCAAAGACAAAACTAGTTGGATTATCATTTATTGCTAGACCTGTGAATTCAAGTCGCATATTATCAATACCAGAAGGAACATTAACACCTAAACCAACAAGAACCTCTGGCCACCATCCGACAAAATCAGGATACATACTCTTTGCTCGATATCTATCCAACCAAAGAATATCACCAAATACAAAATTCACAGTGACACCACTCTTATCTTCTTCAAGTGATTTCTCATACTCCTCATCACTCATCTCACCTTCTTCTGCTGTAGCATCATCTGCTGACTCAGTTGCAGGTTCAGTAGGTTCAGTAGGTTCCACAACTTCAGAGTTCTCACCACTTTTATCTTCATTCTCATTTTCATTATTTTCTTGTGCAATTAAGCCTATGCTAAAAGCAATTAGCAAAAAGAACACAAAAAACACCTTTTTAAAGCTAGGCATATATACTCCTTTTCTATCCATAAGTGCATATTTATATACTGTAAAATGTTACAATGCTAATATACAATCTGTCAATAAAAAAATTAGATATTAGCCTATTTATTTTTTTCATTATAAATAAAAACTAAAGATTGAAAAAAACAAGGACATATAGTACAGTAAACTAAAGATTTTTCTAAAGGAGCCTTTAAATGAAAAAACAAATAACAGTAATAACATTGTTGCTTCTCGCAACTTTCGCATATTCCAACCAGATATGGAA